>JAQYWJ010000158.1 GCA_030145005.1 Desulfobacter sp.
GTGGCACTTGCCGATTCCGTATGGAGAACAATGAGCCTGCCGATTAACACCGGTGCGATATTCAGCCCTGTTTTGACATCGTAAACCGATTCGGTTTCTTTGCCGCGCTTGATGGTGTAAATGTTGCCCGCCTGGATATTATCTCCGGAGCCCTTGTTTATAAAAGCGATGCGGTAATCGTTAACCAGAACATTGTCATTTTCGGAACAGAGCAAAACCGCATCTATGGGATCAGGGTGTTCATCCACCTCAAGTATAGGCTGTCTTGGATAAAAATCCATGATCATATCTCCTGAAACCACATCCCTGCAGGATTTTTTAATCTTGCCGACAGCATATTGAGTATTGACTTCAATAATCTCAAGGTCGGCCTTGACCAAGTGTCTAATGCCTTTGTAGCGGCGTGTGCCGATCTTTTGATCCACCTGGGAGGTGGAATAAATCTGGTACCTGTGCCCGGGAACAAAAGGGGGTTGGCCCGTGGGTCTGATGTAAATAATATCATCTGTGGCCATCATGATATTGCCGTCTTTTTCCCGCAATACCGTGCCAAGAGCCGGCACCTGTTCTTCACGTATAAATCCGGTTCTGTGAATGGCAGGATAATTAAACCGGGTTTCAACCGCCATCCGGGCTGGTTTTCCAGAACCCTGTTTTTTTAATTCAGGTTTGAGATACACCCTGATGGTGTTGCCCGGATAGATCCAGTGGGGATTTTTAATATTCTTGTTGAGTTCCCACAGACCTGGCCAGTCCCATTGGGAATCATAAAATTTTTGGGACAGATCCCAAAGGGTATCACCTTTTTTAATGGTGTAGTAAAAGCCTGTATCCTGATGTGTGTCAAACTTTTCTGCTTTTTCCCGGGCACCAAGCGGGGAAAAACAGGCAAAGATGAAAAAAACAATTAGGAACACCAGGGGTGAAAACATTCTTTCGTGAACCGGCATGGGGCCTCCAATGATGTGTTGATTCTTGTAAATCTTGACTTTATTTAAGCTATTGTTCTATAAAATGTCAATATTTGTTACCTAAATTACAGGAAATGGATGCGAAATGACAAGGATTGCTGATCTTTTGTTTGAAGTACGGATGCTCAAAGACTTGAACCGGACCGGATACACTTTTCTAGGCGTCGGACAGGAAAGTATTGCTGAACATAGTTTCACTACAGCTTTCTTGTGCTTTGTCATGGCCCGCCTTGACCCGGATGTAGATGCTGAAAAACTTATTTCCATGGCCCTGGTGCATGATACGGCCGAAGCCCGGACAGGGGATTTGAATTACGTGCATAAACACTACAATACCGTGGATGAACCCCATGCGGTGTCTGATCTGATCCAGGGCCTTGACTGGGCAAAAGATATTCCCGAACTTATTGATGAATTCAACCGGGGAGAAACCATGGAAGCCCGGCTGGCCAATGATGCGGATCAGCTTTCCTTGATTCTTGAACTTAAAAAATTAAAAGATCTTGGCGCCACCTCACCTGAATCCTGGCTGCCCTTTGTGGCCGACCGCCTTAAGACTGATATGGGTAAACAGCTTGCCCGGGAGATTCTTGGCACACGCTGGGATGAATGGTGGAACCGTGGATATTCGGAATAGACAAGATACAGGTGTCGTTTGATTTATGGCTTTGCGCCTTTCCATTTTATATGTGGGTTCCCGGTGTCCCCAAGGGCTTGCGTCTTCAGATCCGCACCTTTTGCTTGCCTGTGTAAATACGCCTGATGCGATAAAATCCCGGAAACAGCGACCGGATATTGTGCTGATGGATCCCTTTGTCCATGACGCCGATGTTGACCCGGAAAAGGTCCGGTCATGGTTTGATGCGTTCTGCGTCCATAATTTCAAATTCTCTCCGGCAGTTTTTGTTATCGTACCTGAATATACCAAGAAAAATGTCCGATTAAGTCTTATGGCATCGGGTGCTGATCAGGTGGTGGACTGGCCTTTGAATATACGGGAGATTGAAGTCAAGGCCAAGGGCGCAATAGATAAACTTCATCTTGAACAGGCACTTTTTTCCAAGACCGGTTCCCTTGAAAAATCCTTTGGATATCTGGATCGGTTTAAAAGCGAATTAAAAGAAGTCAAAGATGAGCTGCTTGAGGATAAGAGTAACCTGAACACTGCGTTGAAACAGATTCATCAGATGTCCGAAGAGCGCAGGCGTTTAAAGCAAAGCCTTTTGGATATAAAGACACAGATGACTGGGGATATGGAAGGGTTCGGTCGCATTCTTTATGCGTTAATTCGTCAGCGGGTGGAGCTTAATCGCGGTCATGGCGAGCGTGTGGGTAAAATTGCCTGTTTTATCGCAACGAAGATGGGCTTATCTCAAAAACAGTTGGAGGATTTGTCAAAAGCTGGTCTGTTCCACGAAACCGGACTTCTTTTCCTTTCAAAGGATTATATTTGCGAAAAAGTGCCCGGTGGGGGAGACGCAGATCAATATCCAGACAGCAGTCCCACAGTATATGATCAAGCTATGATAGTGCAGTTTCCGATTAAAGGTGCTGAACTGCTCAGCCATTGTCGGGGATTTGAGCAGGCAGCGGCTATTATCCGTTGTTTGAATGAAAATGTGGACGGCACAGGATATCCTGATGGTTTGAAACGCCACCATATTCCTTTGGCGTCAAGAATTCTTGCTGCTGCGGATGAGCTGGAGACCCTTCGGGAGAACAACAGTTCCTTTGGCATTCAGGATTTGCTTTCAGGTCTTGAGCCTAAAATAGGCAGCCGACTTGATCCAAAGATCGCCGGATGGCTTGAAAAGTATGCGGTGCTACATTGGGGCGGGAATACGCTCAAGGTGCGCGGTGTCGGCGTGGAACAGCTGAAACCGGGAATGATTCTCAGTGCAACGCTGTTCACCCAGACCGGCACCAAACTGCTGCCTGCCGGGCAGACCCTGACCCGACAGGCCATTGATAAGATAATACAATATCACAGGGCATATCCTGTAGACGAAACTGTTTATATAAAGGTCTGAAACGAATGGATATTTCTTCAATAATCGGCGTTGTTTCCGGGGTTGGGTTCATTCTGGGTACCATTCTTCTGGGCGGTCCCATCAGTATGTTCATCAATATCCCCTCTATTCTCATTGTTGTGGGCGGTACCATTGCCGCCACCATGATTGGTTTCCCGCTGGGTGATGTGATCGGCATAGTTAAAACCGCGATTAAGGTGTTCATGTTTAAAATTGAAAAAGCCGAGGATATCATTGCCAATCTTACGGAAATATCCAATAAGGCCAGAAAAGGAGGATTACTGTCCATTGAAAGTGATATTCAGAGTGCTTCGGATCTCTATCTGGCCCAGGCCCTGCAGATGACCGTGGACGGGGTTAAGACCGAAGATATCGGGCAAATCATGGAAAAAAAGATGGAGTTGACCAAAAAGAATCTGGATACCGGTTCGGCCATTTTCGCCAGCATGGCGGCCTATGCACCGGCATTCGGCATGATCGGTACGCTGATCGGCCTTGTGCAGATGCTGGCCAATCTGGATGACCCTTCAACCATTGGTCCGAAAATGGCCGTTGCCATGATTACCACATTTTACGGGGCCATCATGGCTAACCTTTTTTTCATTCCCATGAGCGATAAGCTAAAAGGGCGTACCGAAGAAGAAATTACCAACATGAATATTGTTTACGAGGGCATTTTATCCATCCGGGAAGGCGAACATCCCAAACTTATGGAAGACAAACTCAAAGTCTATTTGGGGGATGGTGCCAAGGAAGAAAAAAAGTAATCCCTGATTTTCATATTAAAGTCCGAATAACTTATTTAATTATCGCCCTTTGGGCGGACTGATAGCTGTTAGGAAATGGAAATTCCTATACTATTAAATTATTTTCATGTTTGGTTGTGGGGGGCGTCTGGGTGTGGATAGGCCAGGGCAGCCCATGGCTGTTAGGTAGAAGGATAAAGGCATGGCTGAAAACGACGAAGATTCACGTAGCGGAAAACAAAAGGTCGTCAAGGAAGAAATTATCAATGTCACCGAAGGTGCGCCTGCATGGATGGCAACCTTTGCGGATTTGGTAACGCTTTTAATGTGCTTTTTTGTTCTTTTATTCGCCATGAGTACCACCCAGCAGGAGACTTACAAAGAACTGGTCAAATCCTTGAGAAGTGCCCTAGGTGCCCAGGCTGTGCCTGAATCCGGTACCCGGGATGGATTGATCATGCGTCCGGTGCCTTCGGAAAAAACAGAGGACAGCCAGTCCATTGATGAACTTGGCGGCATGATTGAAAGGGAGATGGATGACATTGTTTCTGAAATCAGGGAACTGGTCCTTTTTAATAAACTGGGCGGGGAGGTCAGTGTTACTAAAACCGAAGTCGGTGTGGTCATCACCATGTCCGATTTGCTGCTTTTTTCAGCAGGCGGCACCCAGTTATCGCCCAAGGGGTTGGAGATTCTTGAAAAAGTGGCAACGGTCCTGTCACGGCTTGCCTACCATGTAAAGATCCGGGGGCATACCGATTCCGAGCCCATTACTTCATCCACTTATCCATCAAACTGGGAACTGTCTTCGGCCAGGGCGTCTACTGTTGCGCGCCTGCTGGTAGCAAACGGGGTGTCGCCTTTTTATATTTCTGCTGAAGGCTATGCCCAGTATCATCCCGTGGCCACCAATGATACGGCCCAGGGCCGGGCCCGGAACCGGCGGGTGGAGATTGTTTATGAGCGTGACAGTATAGCCCGCCAGTTCAAAGACATGTATAAAAAATAAAAAATGCGCTATTTTGCCTGATTGTGAGCCGACAGGTTGTTACGGAATAGATAATTTTTTCAAGTTCAAGGCGGAAAATAAATTTAACCACAGACATACATGCCGTATTTCGAGGATTAAATTTATTTCTCCAACGCAGAAATTGGGCAAATTAGCATTCTGTAACAGCCTGTCGAGCTCTTCTCTGACCACAGGCCTAAAGTATAGGAAGTCACCCGGAGAAAGCCTTCCATCCTTGGGTTGATGTTACAACCTCTAAGGAGGATAGGATCAAAATTCTCCGGGTAAAATCGTGATATATTTTATGCCGTTTTTATCTCTATCTGCCTGGGCTTTGCAGCTTCAGATTTAGGCAGGTGCAGTTTTAACACGCCGTTTTTCAATTCCGCCTCAACTTTTTCAACATCAATGGTCTGGGGTACGGAAAAACTTCTGACAAATTCTACATCTGAAAACTCTTCATATGTTACGGCCCCTTCTGTTTCAAGTTTTCTGACACCGGATATTGATAGTGTACCGTTATCAATATCAACTGAGATGTTTTCTTTTATCACCCCCGGCATGTCAGCGTGGAGAAGGA
>JAQYWJ010000159.1 GCA_030145005.1 Desulfobacter sp.
CGGGCCACGGTCTGTAAACATTGCGGCAAGGATGTGCCAAAGGCGTAAGACAGCGATATGCAGGAGCGTCATTGGGGAATGATCCCCGATAAAAACAGGGCATTGATCCACACAAAAAGAATGATGCCCGAGTTTCTGTGTGACGCAGTTAACCTGGAGGGTGTCAACGACCCCTCCTGAATCACATATTCAGAAGGGGCTTGCAAAAGCCCACGTTGACTAGCCTAAGTCTTAACTGACTACGTTCGGCAAGATGTAGACACCTTTGGATGTATTCGCCAGTCTAAAGCTCTGTCGTGGTACTGTAAAAGCTCTGTGAGGTAGGGGCGGTCAACCACGTTGCGAAACTTGCTGAACATTGGCGAGGCGAACCCTACCCCTCTTAGGAGGGTGTTTATAGGCCCGGCGGAACCTTAATCCGCCTTTTTACACAATCCGCCAATGCCTCCCCCACCTTCGCTATCGCTCAGGAAGGGGACTCCTTGGCGGGGTCTCCGGTAAATGGTTATTTATTGACCTTTTCCAGGTTGAAAGATCTGTAGATAATCATTTCACCGCTTTTTTTATCCGGATCAAGGGGAGTGGCTTCAATCTTTTTTAGCTGCGCCTGGGCCTGGGAATGATTTGGGATGGCATCAAGTCCCTGTCCGATGGTTTTTCCTGTGCAGGCATCCTTGATAATTGCGTCCCTGGCATCCGTGGATACGGCAAAGGGAACTATATGGTCATAGACCAGTCTGGCACCGGCCAGGATTTCCCTTTCATAGGATCCAATGGACCCTGCCACACAGGTGATGGCCATAAAGGGGCGATCTTCCACGCTTACAATCAGATCAATCACGGATGGATAGTCTTCACCCTTGAACTGCACGGTTAACGGGACGTCCACAAGAATATCTGATTTGCCGTATCCTTTGGTTTCCACCAGGAACTTTTCAAAAATCTGGCGGCTGGCTTCAGCGCCGACATTGTCTATCTCTTTGCCGGTAATATAGTCGGTAACTTGATCAAGTATCATAATTTATAAACTGTTAAGTTAAATTGAAAAATCATTATTAATATCGTTTTATTTACCAAGGATCAGACATTGGCCTGTCATTTCCAAAGGCTGCTCTATTCCAAGAACATTGAGTATGGTCGGCGCAATATCTCCAAGTTTGCCGTCCAGAAGCGTAATGGTTGGAGCTGGTTTGGCGGCAACAATAAACCTCACCGGATTTAAGGTATGGGCCGTATGGGGGGACCCGTCCTGGGCCAGCATCTGTTCGGCGTTGCCGTGATCTGCCGTGATAAAAGCGGTGCCGCCGGTTTTCCAGATGGCTTCCACCACTTTTTTTACACAGCTGTCCACGGTTTCGCATGCCTTTACCGCCGCATCAAATATACCGGTATGACCCACCATGTCCATGTTGGCAAAGTTAAGCACCACAAATTGAAATTTGCCTGAACTGATCTGCTCGCAGGCTTTGTCCGCCACTTTGGCTGCACTCATTTCAGGTTTCTGGTCATAGGTGTCCACATCCCGGGGAGAGGGGATGAGTATGCGCTCTTCCCCGTCAAAAACTGCCTCATCACCGCCGTTGAAAAAATAGGTGACATGGGCGTACTTTTCAGTCTCTGCAATGCGAAGCTGTGGAATTTTATTTTCGCTTAGGAGCTGCCCGAAAATTTTGTCCAGGTGTTGGGGGCCAAAGGCTACAGGCAGATCAAAATGCTCGTCATACTGGGTCATGCACACAAAATCGCTAAGTATGGGGTTTACGTTGCGTTTAAACCCGTCAAAGGTTTTTTCCGTGAATGCCCGGGTGATCTCCTTGGCCCGGTCTGCCCGGAAGTTGAAAAAAATGACACCATCTCCTTTTTCAACGGTTCCTTCATTGCCCGGGCAAAAGCATACCGGTTTGATGAATTCATCGGTTTCTTCCCTGTCATATGCGGCCTGTATGGCCTGGGCAGGGGTTTGGTCCGAAGCATCAACGCCTTTGCCTTGGGTATAAAGGTCATAGGCTTTTTGTACCCGTTCCCAGCGGGTGTCCCTGTCCATGGCCCAGAAGCGCCCGGTCATGGTCGCTACCTTTCCTGTGCCAAGGTCCTGGATTTTTTCGTCAAGCTGTTTTAGAAAACCAATACCTGATGTGGGAGAGGTGTCCCGGCCGTCCATGATGGGGTGGATATAAACTTTTGTAATACCCTTATTCTTTGCCATCTTTATTAAAGCAAACAGGTGGTTGATGTGGGAGTGGACCCCGCCATCGGAAAGCAATCCCAAAAGATGAAGGCTTTTGTCGGCCTGTTTGACCTTGTCCATGACTGAAACAAGCGCCGGGGTGGAGGAAAAACTATTATCCCGAATCGCCGTGTTGATCCGGACAAAATCCTGGGCCACAATCCTGCCGGCTCCGATGTTCATATGTCCCACCTCGGAGTTACCCATGGTACCGTCGGGAAGTCCGACGTCTTCGCCGCAGCATTTAAGGGTTGTGCCTGGGAACTCGGCTATAAGCGAATCCAGAAACGGTGTATTGGCTGCAGCCACGGCATTGCCTTTTTCCGATGCGTTGATGCCCCAGCCGTCAAGTATCATCAAAATATTGACCGGCTGTTTTTCAGAACCCATCGTCATCCTCCATATTTGTTGTTGTCTGCGTATTAAATTTACTCAGATCAACCGGTTCGGCATCACTCCACAGTCCTTCAAGGTCGTAAAACGCCCTGGCATCGGATTCAAAAACATGGATGATCAGGTGTCCGAAATCCAGAAGCGCCCACTGGCCTTCCTTAACGCCTTCTGTCCCTGTAGCCTTTATTTTTGCACCCTTAAGGGATTTTATAATATGTTCGGAAAGGGAGGTTACTTGCCTGCTTGATCCGGCCTCCACAATGACCACCATGTCTGTGTAGGAGGTGAGTTCACTGACCATCAGTGCGGTTACGCTTTTGGGTTTTCGGTCAAATATGGGGGCAAGATAGGGGATATATTCCTCTTCGAGGGCGATCATTTATATAAATCCTTTGTTCTGATAAAAGTCTCAACATCTTCAGGTACAAGTCCTGAGATAGATTTACCGGATTTGATTCGGTTCCGTATCTGTGTCGATGAAATATCAATCCTTGGAACATTGCAGATGCGGATGGGAAAAAGCCGGTCATGGACAAAAATATTATCGTTCTTAAGCTTGTAGCCTTTTGAAACGTGTTCGTCAATAAAGGATGCAAAAGGTGCCATGCCGGTTTTTTCACCGCGCTGCATCACGATCACGGGCAGGGCCCCAAAAATATGACGGGCCTGTTTCCAAGAGGGCGTGTCAAAAAAAGCATCGGAGCCTAAAAGCAAATGAAAACGGGTGTGGCTGCCAAAGACGGTTTTGAACTGGGATATGGTATCAATGGTAAATGAAGGACCTTTGCGCTGCAGTTCAATGTCGGAGACCTGAAATCCATTCAGATTTTTTACTGCGCTTTTTACCATGGTAAGCCGATCCCGGGCGGAAGCCAGGTTCAGGTTCGATTTGTGGGGGGGCAGTGCTGACGGGTAAAGGATGATTGTGTCAAAGGCGTAATGTGCCTTAACATATTGAATAATGCCTAAATGACCGTTGTGAATCGGATTGAATGTGCCGCCGAAAAGTCCTGCATTCATCTTGGCTGTGTCCGTTAAACGTTGCGTTGCCCGGCACTATTCCTCGTCTTCAGATGCTGCCGCTTGAAGCAATTGAGCCAGGTGTTTGATCAGGGTTTTAACGCCTTTGCCCGTGGCTGCGGAAATGGTAAAAATAGTCTGATCAGGCAAAGCGTTTTTAAAGGCCTCAACCCGGTTTGTTGTACCCGTAAGATCAATTTTGTTGAGCACCACAACCTGGGTTTTGTTTGCCAAGGTATCGCTGTGCATTGACAGTTCATTATTTATAAGCTGAAACTGTGCCAACGGATTTTCCGGATCAATATCGCCGGAATCAATAAGATGCACCAGAATACCGGTACGTTCAATATGCTTAAGAAATTTTATCCCAAGTCCCACCCCTTCATGGGCACCTTCGATCAGCCCGGGAATGTCGGCCACGGCAAAGGGTTCGCCAAAGGGCGCTTCCACCATGCCGATTGTGGGGGTCAGTGTGGTAAAGGGATAGTCTGCAATTTTAGGGCGGGCCGCAGACATGGCCGAAATCAAAGTGGACTTGCCTGCGTTGGGCAGACCCACAAGCCCCACATCTGCCATGAGTTTAAGCTCTAAGCGAAGTTTCATCTCAACGCCCGGGATTCCGGACTGGGCAAATCTGGGCACCCTGTTGGTGGATGTGGCAAACCGTTTATTGCCCCGTCCGCCCATACCGCCCTGGGCCACAACTATTTCTTTGTCGGGATCGGTGAGGTCAGCAAGAACCTGTGACGTTTGGGCATCAAAGACAATGGTACCAGGTGGAACTGATAGATAGCAATGGCTGCCGTTTTTGCCATGCTTCTGCCGACCGAGGCCGGGAGCTCCGTTCTTTGCAGTTAAGCGTTTCTGGCGGCGATATTCATACAGGGTCCGTTTTGAAGGATCCACCCGGAGGATGACATCCCCTCCATCGCCGCCGTCTCCGCCGTCAGGCCCGCCTTTTTCAATGAAACGCTCACGCCGGAAACTGACGCACCCTGCACCGCCGCTTCCGGATCTGATCGTAACAATGGCCTCATCAACAAATTTCACGCGTCATAAACACTGACTTTTTTTCTGTCACGACCTTTTCTTTCAAAGGTCACGACACCGTCAATCTTGGCAAAAATGGTAAAGTCTTTGCCCATACCGACATTGTTGCCGGGATGAATTTTGGTGCCACACTGCCTGATAATGATATTACCGGCGGTAACTTGTTCTCCGCCGAATTTTTTCACGCCCCGCCGCTGGGCGTTTGAATCACGACCGTTTTTTGAACTGCCTGCTGCTTTTTTATGTGACATGTTTCGCTCTCTTTCATTAACACGTTACAAATTTATACCTTAAGGACAAACAATTAAGCTGAAATGGAATTAATCTTGATTTCAGTGTAGTGCTGTCTGTGGCCTCTCATTTTCCGGTAGCCTTTGCGCCGTTTGTATTTGAATACAAGCTGTTTTTTGCTCCGGCCCTGCTCCACGATAAAAGCTTTGACGCTTGCATTCTCGATCTGGGGCGCGCCTAAAGTTACGGTCTCACCATCGGAGTATAAAAGGACATCATTAAACTCAATTTCCGATCCTTCACTACCCTCAAGCTTTTCAACTTTTAAAACCTGATCTTCGTGGACCTTGTATTGTTTGCCCCCGGTTTTGATTACTGCATACATGGGTTTATCTCCTTACAA
>JAQYWJ010000012.1 GCA_030145005.1 Desulfobacter sp.
GCTTTTAAGGCGCAAAGAAAAATACGGCAGCACAGCGGTTACACGCCCCGGCGACGGCTTTCCCGGAGCAGATATCTGCAAGAACTGCCCCCTTATTATCTTTAAAAAAAACCGTTAATCATCTTAGTTAGGGCCATGGAAACAATAGAATCCACAATATGGTTTGTCTTTTTACCCGTCTTTTTCGTTGCATCAATGGGCACCAGGAACAATATGATTACATTGATGCGCCTTGAATACGGATAAAAATCCTTCGCCCTATTTGTGGATTTTAAAATTTCCATGACCCTTAAAAGGAGTCCCATGAGATATAATCATATATTCGGCCCGGTCCCTTCAAGGCGCCTTGGGCTTTCCCTGGGCGTGGATCTTGTCTGTCACAAAACCTGTACCCTGGATTGTATTTACTGCGAGTGCGGACCGACCACCAACCTGACCCTTAAGCGAAAGGAATATGTTCCTTTTGATGAAGTTACAGCAGAACTTGCCCATTACTTTGAAAATCATCCTGACCCGGACTATGTGACCTTTTCAGGTTCAGGAGAGCCCACTTTAAGTCCGGACATCGGCAGGATCATTGATTTTATCAAAGAAAAAAGGGCAACAATCCGGGTGGCCGTACTGACCAATGCCACCTTGCTGTCCGACCCCGTCGTCAGAAAGGATCTAAGCAGGGCTGATCTGGTCATGCCCTCCCTGGATGCCGTGACCCCCCAGACCTTTGAAAAAATCAACCGGCCTGCCGGGCAGATTGATATCCATAAGGTTATTGACGGACTCAAAACGTTTGCCGGGACTTTCCAAGGAGAAATCTGGCTGGAGGTGTTTATCCTGCCCGGAATCAATGATGCTGAAGAAGAACTTGAAGCCATGGGAGAAATCATTCGGAATATTAATCCTGCCCGGGTTCAACTCAATACCCTGGACCGGCCCGGGGCTGTACCAGGACTTAAACCCGCCTCAAAACAGGATCTTGACCGGGTGGCCGGAATAATTAATGCAGCTAATGTGGAGATCATTGCCCGTGTAAAGGATCTGGCATCAGGGGACCATATCAGCGACGAAAAAATGGAAGCCATGGTTATGGAAACCATTCACCGCCGTCCCTGCACCGTAGATGATCTTACTGCGGCGTTGAACCTTGAAAAGGGAAAACTTGAAATTTTGATGAAACGGCTGATCCTGGAGGATAAAGTTGAATCTGTCCAACAGGAGCGGGGTATATTTTACCAGACCCAAAAAGATCCCCTATGAAAAAAATAGCTTCTTTTGCCCGGTTTCTGAATGGGAAACCGGGTTCTATAATGATCCCCTTACTATAAATTACGATAATTTTGGCGGCTTCCCAGGCGAGCGCATTGATAAGAGCCATGGAAACAGCTATAAAATTAAATTAATCTTCATCGTATTTTTTCCAATTCAAAGAGAGGATTTAATAATGTCCGTTGAGGTTGAACAAAAAATGCTTGAGATGATGCAGGCGAAAAAAATTTTCCTGAAAAAATACAAACGGGCCAAACAACTGTTCAATGACCTGGTTAAAAGCCAGAAGCGGCTATTAGAAGGAACCTCCCTGGAAAAAAAAGATGACGAAGCGCCGGACAAAATTAATGTTAAAGAAAGCGTTCATTCCATAAACGAAATCAGGAAAATTCTCTTTGAGACAGACCGGTTGATTTTGAACAGCATAAAAAACTATTTTTCCACCGATGACTATTTTTTTCAACACTCATTTGGTGTCTGCTATATCGGAACCATTGTATTGAACCGGTTCAACGAGCTTTTTTCCCAGTATATCAACAATATGCTCACTGCCAAATTTAAAGAAAACTTAGAACACTATCAACAGGATGAGATGCCGCCGTTTTTTTACTACCCGCCTGAAGCGGTGCGCACCATCTCCATGGGTTATCTCATCCACGATATAGGCAAAATAATGATCCCGGATTCCCTCTTAAACAAAAAAAGCGGATTGAGCCGGAAAGAGCTCAGAGAAATGCAAAAACATGTCGGGGAATATGGAAGGTCTTTTTTGAAAATGAACGATATTTACGACGTCTATGTGGAAAATATTATCAAATACCACCACGCAGCAATCTATCTTAACGAAAAAAATACTTATCCTGTTTATCAATCCCCTTCAGACCTGCCGCCCTATGTCAAAATCTGCAAACTGGCGGACATATACAGTGCCATGACTTTGAAACGAAGCTACAGCGAAGCGGTTAATCCAACCAAAGTGGTTAATACGATTTTTCGGGAATATTCAGGGCGTGATCCCATTTTGCAGCTTATTCTCTATTCATTTGTCAAAGAACTCGGGACCTGTCCCGAGGGAAGTATTCTGACTTTGAAAAACGGCCAGTCAGTCTACGTGACAAACAGCCAGGGGCCTGAGATTATCATATTTACCGATCAGGCCGGCCATACTATTGAAAAAGCAGATAAGATCATCAATCTTTCCAGCCCTAGCAGCAAAAGTCAAAATCTGTTTATTGACGGTCAGCATCTTCCCAAGACACCAATAGAAATGTTTGACCGGCTTCCCGGATATCTCAAAGAATTTCATTTGGAATAAAAAATAGTATTGGCTCTTGAGAGCCTGTTTAAAAATTGATGAATCGGCTGCAATCTCATAGAATTTCGCTCCGCCCCCCTAATTTTTAAACAGACTCTAAAGCAACTCGGGCGGGAAAGCAACAACCTGTTCAATATCCGGAGCATCGCAGAACAGCATGACCAGACGGTCCATGCCAAGGGCGATGCCGGCAGTGGGCGGCATCAAGGCAAGGTCGGATAAAAATTTTTCGGGCAGCGGCAGTTTTGCCTTACCTTGCCTGATGCGCAGTTCATTTTCCGTTTCAAACCGTTTTCTCTGAAGTTCATGGTCGGTCAGTTCGGTGAATCCGTTGGCCAGTTCAATGCCTGCAACATACATCTCAAACCTTTGGGCTGTATCCGGTTTTTCAGGATGGACCGCCGAAAGACTGGCCATGGATATGGGGTAATCATAGAGGAAACAGGGACGGGATGTGCCTAAATAGGGTTCAATGTCAAAACTTATAATCTCATCAAAGCGCCCGGTATCAATCGCCTGGTTCAAAGAGACATCGGAAAAGCGCTCAAAAGCCCCGGCAACCGTTATCCGCTCAAAGGCGTTCGCAAGGTCCAGGGACGTGCCCTGATAGACCAAGTGTCCCGGTGTGCCCAAGCCTTTTGCAATATGGCGCAAAAGACCCTGACACTGCACCATGAGGTCTTCATAGGTCTGGTGAACGGCATACCACTCAAGAAGTGTCAGTTCAGGCAGATGACGCTGACCGCGCTCACCCTGGCGAAAGCATTTGCAGATCTGAAAAATTTTGTCTGCGCCCCGGGCCAAAAGCCGTTTCATACACAGTTCCGGTGAGGCTTGCAGATATGCACCCTGGGATTTCACCGGATCAATATGGGCTTCGGGAATGATCGATGGGCACCGAAGCGGGGTTTCCACCTCGATAAAGTCCATGGAACGGAAAAAATCCCTTGTCAGTTCCATGACAAGGGATCTTTTTTTTAAATTATCCAACAATTGGGAACTGTTCATCTTTTTTGCTTTTCGACAGGCTGTTACGGAATAGATAATTTTTCCAAGTTCAAGGCGGAAAATAAATTTGGCCACAGGCATACATTCAGTATTCCGAGGACCAAATTTATTTCTCCAACGCAGAAATTGGGAAAATTAGCATTCTGTAACAGCCTGTCGGGCAGGGCCTATTGTTTGACCTCATACACATCCGTTGTCCGATCCTGGAGATAAATGCGCTGGTACTTGGTGTTATCAGCCTGATCATAAAATTCATAGCCCTGCTCCCGGCAGGCTTTGCAGGCATTTATGGGAATATGAACGCCCAGAATATGATTTCCCGGCGTGGCCTTGGAATCCACCTCAAAACTGCCGCCGCAATCCCTGCATACCCGGATTTTTTCTTTCTGGCGGTCAAAAATATTGTCCGTGTCATAAAAAACTTCACGGTGACGGGTCATAATCTGCCCGGGTTCACCGGCAGCTTCTCTCAGTTCATATCGCTGACCCCAGTAGGTCATGATCTGGTCGCAGGTCCTTTTGATGTTATCCGTAATACTCACCGACTGCTTGAGCCTTTCCGGATTATAATCCGGTTCCACGACACCGGAATAATCGATACCTGCCATGGCAAGGATAATGCCCAAGTTAACATAAGGCAGGGCACCTTCAATTGCGTATCCTCCTTCAAGCACCGCAATGTCCGGTTTAAGCATATCAGTCAAGCGGGCATACCCCTGGGCCGAAAAATTCATATTGGTCAAAGGGTCTGTATAGTGGTTATCCTGGCCGGCTGAATTCACCACAAGATCAGGCTTGAATGCCTCAAGTACCGGCAGCACACAATTTTCAATAACATAGAGATACCCTTTGGTGGACGTACCCGGGGGAAGCGGGATATTCAAGTTGGACCCCTTGGCATTGGGACCGCCCAGGTCCCTGGGAAAGCCGGTGCCCGGATACATGGTCCGGCCGTCCTGGTGCAGCGAGATAAACAGCACATCAGGATCATGCCAGAAAATATCATCGGAGCCGTCCCCGTGGTGGCAGTCCGTATCAATGACGGCAATGCGTTTGACGCCAAACTGGGAACGAATATATTCCACCATTATCGCTTCAATATTGATATGACAGAACCCCCGGCCCCCGTGGGTCACCCGCATGGAATGATGTCCCGGAGGTCTGACCAGGGCAAAGCCGTTTTTTACCTCGTTTAACATAACGGCATTGGCGATGGCCTTGGCTCCGCCTGCAGATATCAGATGGGATTCGGTTGTAACGGTCTGTTCATCAGGTACACAGAAATGGGCTCTTTGTATATCCTTGGGCGTTACAATTTCAGGCTTGTACTCTATAATTTCGGGTACATCAAAAACCCCTTCTTCGCGGACTTGGTCCTGGGTATACAAAAGCCGCTCTTCCCTTTCAGGATGGGTGGGGTCAATGGCCCAGTCAAATGCAGGAAAAAAGACCAGCCCGGTTTTATGAGGTGCGTTTAACATGGTATCCCCTTTAATTTTCTAACGCCTGCCGGTTAAGCATTGATTCATACCCATGTATCAGGCCGGGTTTAAGCTGAATTTTAGTCCGAAAAATTTTCCCCTTGGGGGAAAAGTTGCGCACAATGTTAAATTCCTGGAATTCCACCATTTCCACCTCGTTGAGAGTATCAGGGTCAGCACCGGCATTTTTCGCCTTGTCCTTAAGCAGGCTGTAAGCGGTCTCCAGCAGATCATCCTTAGAAAAGGATTTGGAAACAGGCTCAGCAAAATCCTCTTCATGGGCAGTTACAACGCCCTGCTCAGTGTCCGCATTCACCGTGACCTCACATGTGGTCCTGGCAAGGGCTGCGCCAATGGCGTTTGCCACTGAAGCATAGGGAACCGCAATGGTCTCAAGCTGATACATATCCTGGATTTTCTTGGCGAAAAATCTGGCCGGCCCGCCCATGAGAAGAATCGTGTCCGGACTGAACTTGTACCCTTCAAGAAAATCATGGACCGTATAAACGGGCTTGGCATTCAACGCATCTATCATCTCAAAGGTTTTTTTCAAAATGATGTTGCAACAAATTTTAAATATGTGTTCCGCGGCCTCTTTTTCTGCCATGCCCAACTGATCGGCAATGGACTTTATACCCTGGCGGGCCCGACCCTGCTCCCCCGTTTCCATGAGCCCTAAAACCACCAGGGCGTCCGTGGGTGTGGGGACGGATCCGCCAAAGGCCATGGCCGGCCCCATACGGTCCGGTCCCACAGTGAGATTGCCGTCATCATTGACCCTTAAGGCCGAGTCACCGCCAATGCCTTTGGAAACCGTTCGCAGGGACCGAATCAGACTTTTATATCCCCCGCGCTGGATGCCCACGGGCTCAAGCAATGGGGTTTTATCCACCAAAAATGCAATATCCGTGGTGGTACCGCCGATATCAAGAACAACGGCATCATGGCCTTCAGGGGCATAGGGAATAGCCCCCATGATACTTGCGGCAGGCCCTGATAAAACCGTCTGGGCCGGAAAATCCATTGATGCTTCCAATGTCATGGTGCCGCCATCAGCCTTGAGGATCTGAATGGGTACGGTAAGCCCCATTTCCTCAAGGGATTGTTCAACGGCCTGAAAAAATTCTTTGTGCAGGGGATATACGGCCGCATTCATGTAAGTGGTGGCGATACGCCGGGGAAAATTCAAATTACCGGAAACATGGTGCCCCAAAAAAATCTGTTTAAACTGCTTGTTTAATATCCGCTCGATCAAAATTTCATGGGAAGGATTTCTGACACAGAATTTACTGACAACCCCCACATATTCAATGCCCGCCTTTTTGAACTTTTCACCCACCCTCTGAATTTCCATCTCATTGATCGGCTCTATTTCCCGGCCACGGTGGTTGATGGAGCCACCTACGGCATAATAGTGATCCCCGGTCCTGAAATTTTCAGGATCTATGCCCGGCCCGGCCGAAACGATCATGCCCACCGGTGTCACGGTCTGCTGGACAATGGCGTTGGTGGTCAGGGTGGTGGAGATAACAACCCGCTGAATGCGTCCCGGATCAACGTCCTCAAGAATCAAAGTAAAACCTGAAAGAACGCTTTTAAATAAATTGTCCGACTGGGTGGGCACCTTTACATGTTTTTGGACACCTTTTTGGCTGAGAAAAACAACGTCTGTGTGTGTGCCTCCGACATCTAATCCTAAAATCATAAAAATTTCCTTTAGGTGTGGAAACCCAAGCCTTCAGGCTTGGGAGGAAACAGTGCTTTAGCACGTCGTTTTTGTAAAAAGGCATATAATATTTAAACAACCATATGCCAGAGCTGGGACACCCGTTTTCGGGGTAATGTTTGCCTCGCTAAAGTTATGATCGGATTTGGCGCAAGCAGCACCGGCTTAACCTCTGAGACCTGTTTAACCGCTTACCGTAGAGCCTGGGGCCTGGGGCCGGCAAGCACCCCAAGGTACCTATTTCCGATCTAACATAGTACTCGAAGCACTTAAGCTGGGCAGTATAGGGCTTGCCGAAACAAGCCCAAGCACTTTAGGCTTGGGTAGCTGACGGCGTCTTCTTTGGCATAAAGATTTGCGCCGAAATATACGGTATTCACAAAAGCTTGTCAGAAATCGACTAGCTTGTCAATGAAGTTTTAGCCCCTTGAAATATGAAATTATTTAATTTATGTTCCGTAAACAATGTTTACTTCTCTAAATATTTTCTAATTAACAGGAGCGCGTATTGGCCGTTGTTGAATAGAAAAAACAAGATGAACAGGACTCCGAATTTATTGATGCGCTGAATCTGTTTGTTGCCGAATAATAATAAGGGTAAGGGATTCAGACCAAGACCTGATCCTTTAAGAAATGAATAAATTTTTCACATATCGGAGATCGGGTTCTCTTCCGGGACAGGGTCAGATAAAAATGCCTGGACAAGTCAAGGTCTTCAACACTCAGAGCATGGAGACGTCCCCTGGCCAGTTCCTCAGCCACCGCGATGGTGGAGAGAATGGAAATACCCACATTGTTGAGAATGCCCTGAATGACTGAAACGGAATTGCCCATGGTAACTGCAGGCTCAAGCCGGGATACGTCAACCCCCGCCTTTTCCATGCCGGCAATAACGGTTTTCCAGGTACCTGACCCCTGTTCTCTGGCAATGAGAGGCTGGGACAGCAACTCATTGCAGGTCACACGTACCCTGTCCGCCCATTCATGACCGGAGGGCACGACGAGTTTCATTTCATCTTCAACCAGTTTCTCCTGGACAATGTCGGGATCACTGGTTTTTGCACCCACCACACCCAGTTCCAGTTCACCGTCTTTGACAGCCCGGGTGATCTGGCTTGTATCCCCGACCGTCAGAAGGATGGATACATCCGGAAAAGCGGCTTTAAATGTCCCCATCATCCTGGGAAGGATATATCCGGCGGGGATGGATGATCCGCCGATGATCAGCTGTCCTTTGGTATGCCCTAAAAAATCGAGCATGGCGGACTGGGTTTCCTGTTTCAGCGCCAGCATCCGTTTGGCATAGTCATAGAGGATCGCACCGGCCCGGGTAGGCTCGGTCACCTTGCCCATCCTGTCCAGCAGGCGGCATTGGAAATGTGCCTCCAGTTCTTTGATATGGGTGGACACTGTGGGCTGGGATAAATGAATCTGTTCTGACGCTCTAGAAAAACTTTTCTGCTCAACCACGGAAACAAAAATATGAAGCTGCCACAAGTCCACGTTGATATATCCTTAATGTTTACTTAGAGTTAGCGACTGGACGCTCTCGTGTTTGGGCAAATTTCTCCTTCACCCTACGTTCCACGGGTTTGGGAACCATATCGGAGATATCCCCGCCAAACCGGGCGACCTCCTTAATGATGGACGATGAGGTAAAAATCCAACGAGATCCTGTCATAAGAAAGACCGACTGAACCTCCCTGTTGAGTTCTCTGTTCATCAGCGCCATCTGAAATTCAGTTTCAAAATCAGACAATGCCCGCATACCCCGGATAATGGCCACGGCCTTTTTCATTCGGGCATATTCAACAACAAGTCCATCAAAGGTCTCCACCTCAATCCTTGCGGGATCCAGCTCTACCGATGGGTCCTCAAAACATTCTTTGATTATGGAGATACGCTCCTCGGGGGAGAACAACGGTGTTTTTTTAGACAAATTATTCAGCACCCCCACGATCACATGGTCAAAAATTTCCTGGGCGCGTCTGATGACATCAAGATGTCCGTTTGTCAAGGGATCAAAGGAACCGGGGTAAATGGCAATCGTCCGTTTTCGGGTAATCATACGCATCCTTGTCGTCTGTGGCGGATTTCCGCAAAAATGTAAGAGTTGTCCTTGAGTATTTTTTTTCCAGGTATTTGTCAAGGCTGTTTACGGGATAGCTAAAGCTTTCTTTGGCAGACTGTTCCACAATGATAATTGCCCCGGGTGCAAGGAGTTCAGAAAACCCTGGTTTTCCAAGCACCTGTCCGGGATACCCTTTATTATAAGGGGGATCCATGAAAATCAGATCAAAGGGGTGATGGAATATCGGTAAAGACGTTTTGACCAAGTCATGGCAGATAATCCGAGCATGTTCCGCCATCCGGCACAATTCAATATTGTGTTTGATCACATTGCAGGAAGACCGGGCCGCATCCACAAACACGGCCGATTGCGCCCCACGGCTCAAAGCTTCAAGCCCTAAGGCCCCGGTACCGGCAAACATGTCAAGCACCCTTTTTCCCCGGATACCGGGGCCAAGGATATTAAACACAGCTTCTCTGACCCGGTCCGAGGTGGGACGGATATCCTTCCCCTGGATCTGAACCAGTTTTCTGCCCCGGCAGGTTCCACTGATAATACGCATCAGCTTTTGGATATTCTTTTTTTGACAAAGTTCAGGCTTGTTCCCATCTGTTTGGCTGCAGCCTGGAGATCCCCGTTCATCCGGTTCACCCTGGAATGGATAAATTCCATTTCAAAGGCGGCTTTTGCCTGGTCCAATTTTTCCATGGTAAAGAGTCGGGTGTGCCCTTCATCGGTTTCAGGCAGGGTTTCAATCTCAGGGTTGTAAGGTCCGGGGATATCATTTTTCCCGATAACGTCGCTTTCCACCATAATGGATAAGCGCTCCATCAAATTTTTAAGTTCCCTGACATTTCCCTTCCAATGCCATTGTTTTAAAAGCTCAAGGCCTTCTTCGGACAGAATTTTCTTAGGCGCAGACGATCTCTCAGCCAGTTGACTTAAGAAAAAATCCACCAGCATGGGGATGTCATCGAGCCTTTCCCTTAAGGGCGGAACACGGATCGGTATGACATTGAGCCTGAAAAACAGGTCTTCCCTGAACCGGCCTTCTTTAATTTCCGCTTCAAGATCTTTGTTGGATGAAGTGATCACACGCACATCCATGTGCAGGGTACGGCTGGAACCGATACGCTGGAAGGTTTTGGATTCCAGGGCCCGCAGCATTTTGGCCTGGGTGCTGATACTCATATCCCCTATTTCATCCAGAAACAGGGTTCCACCTATAGCCAATTCAAAGTTGCCTCTGTTTTTTGCTGTGGCCCCTTCAAAGGCCCCTTTCTCATGGCCGAACAGTTCGGATTCCAGGTGCTCTTCGGGTATGGCTGCGCAGTTGATAATGATAAAGGGACCTTCGGGACGTTTACTGAACTGATGAATGGTGCGGGCCACCATCTCCTTACCCGTGCCGTTTTCACCCGTGATCAAAATGGAGGTATCTGTAGGCGCTGCGGCCATAATTTCGCCGTAAAGTTTCCGGACTGCCGAGCTTGTGCCGGTAATGGAATTTTTTTCAATGGCTTTTTTACGAAGGTACCGGTTCTCTTCCTCAAGTTTTCTGAAATTCAGGGCATTGTTGATGGAAAGTATAACCTTGTCAATGGATAAAGGTTTTTCCAGAAAATCAAAGGCGCCGGATTTAGTGGCTTCCACGGCGGATTCAATGGAACCGTGGCCTGTGATCATGACCACCGGCAGGCTGGGATGATGCTGTTTGATTTCTTTGAGGGTGTCAATGCCGTCCATGCCCGGCATCCAGATGTCCAGCAGCACAATGTCCGGGGAATAGGAGTCAATTTTTTTCAGGGCTTCGTATCCGTTGAATGCATGAATGACTTCGAATCCGTCATCGGAAAGAATCCCTTCCAGTGAATCAATAATGGTAGATTCGTCATCAACAATCAAGACTGCCGGGTACATAGTCTTAAATCCTTTCTATATATAGTGTTTGAACGAAAAGTCACCCACCTGCGGCGTTGCAGAAAAATTTGCAATCCTCACAACCTTGAGGTTGCTCCGGTTACAAATTTTTCTGCGCCTTGCATCTGGGCAACTTTTCGTCCAAACACGGGTTTCCGTTCAAATACTATCTGCCGGGCCCAAACCATTTATTTTAAGGCTCCTCGGCAGGCAGTTCAATAATAAACTTGGCGCCATTGGGCTGGTTGTCCTGGACCCGAATTACGCCGTTATGATCTGAAATAATGGAGTTTACAATGGCAAGCCCAAGTCCCATGCCCGTTTTCTTGGTGGAAAAATAGGGTTCAAACAACTTGGTCTTTTCCTTGTCTGAAATCCCCTTTCCATTATCTGCTATTTCAATGCGTACGATTTTAAGAATGGGATCATAGGAGAGGTCAATAACAATGGTGCCTTTTTTGTTTATGGCGTAAACTGCATTGTCAATAAGGTTGATAAAGGCCTGCTTCATGTGCTGATGATCCAGTTTCAAAGTGGGAATATTGTCCTTGAACCGGGTCTGGATGTCCACCTGTTCCAGCCCTTCCTGATACAGGGCAACGGTTTCAAAAATAATGTTTTCAATGCGGGCTGAAGCAAAATTGGTGTCCGGAAATTTGGCAAAGGTGGAGAATTGGTTTACCAGGTTCCGGATCAGATCAACATGCTCCACAATGGTGTCGGCACATCGGGTGAAAACCTCATCATCAATGGTTTTGCCGTATTTTCGTTTAAGGCGCTGGGCAGACAGCTTAATGGGGGTTAACGGATTTTTCACCTCATGGGCAATGCGGCGGGCCACCTCCCGCCAGGCCACTAATCGCTGGGCTTTTTCAAGTTCCGTTACATCATCAAACACCAGTACAGCCCCCAGATTTTGGTCGGCATCGTCCTTGAGCGCGGTATAATTCAATGAAAAATGCTTGGGTACGCCGGCTACGGAGGCAGAAACAGGAATTTTGAAATGGGTGCCCCCCTGCTCTACCTGTTCAAATATCTTGTTGGCCAAAGCCAGGTATTCTTCCGTCAGGACTTTTTTAAAATTTTTATTAAGAATATCATGGCTGTTAACATCCAGCATGGACTCGGCAGCTTTGTTCATGGTGGTGATCGTTCCCTCATTGTCCATGGAAACAACACCGGCAGAGATGTTTTTTAAAACGATCTCAATGTACTGGCGGCTTTTTTTCAGTTCTACATTCTGTTGTTTAAGCATGCTTTCGGACAGGGCGATTTGCCGGCGACCGGCGGCCAACTGGCGGGTCATGGAGTTAAAACTTTTAATCAGGGTGCCGATCTCATCGTCGGTCTTGAAATCAATCTGATATTCCATGTCACCGTCTATGATCCGCTGGGTGCCCTCGGCAAATTTCATAATGGGAATGGTAATGGACTTGGCAATCTGGAATCCAAACCACACCGCACAGAACACAACAAGGAGCGCCACAATGGACAACGCAATGTAGTAGGAAATCTGGGCCGGTCTCTTTGTCAGTTTGAGCTGGTGGTACTCCTCCACGCCTTTGAGAATGGATTTTAAATTCTCAGACAGGTCCGGAGCCATCAGGGTGGTGATCACAATAAATCCGGCAGCCTTTTTCGGCGATAGGTCAAAGGGGATGGTGCATACGGTGCGTAAAAATTCACCCTGGTCCATGGTCTGGTAAATGGTGTGACGGGTGCTGCCGGCCGGGATGCCCCTTAACTCCGTGGTGGTCAGCAGCCCAAAGTGCATATTCTCCAGTTCGCTGGCTAAAGAGAGGCTTACCCGCTGGGTATCCGGGGTATAGACCTCTACGGCATGACGGTTAAAGGCCCGCTGGATCACCTGGGTATACCGGGTGAGTTTTTCCTGATTTTCAGGCTTGAGCAGATCCCGGGAATGAATCTGAAACGCCCCCCTTTTAGCAAAAAAGGCATTTTTTTCCTCAATATAATCATACAGGGTCTGTCCTACGGCCAGAGAGGCGTCCAGGGTCTGCTCCACAGGGGCATTGAACCAGAAGGCAATAGAGGTGGAGATAAACTGGATGGAGAAGAAAAAGAGTACGGTGGTGGGCAAAAGGGCCAGCACAACAAAAGCAACGGTCAGGCGGGTTTTTATTTTGGAACCCAGGATGTTATTTTTTCTCTCATAATAGAGTTTGGCAAGATTCCTGAAAACCAGTAGTAGAAGGGTAAGCAGCAATAACAGATTGATGTTTATCAAAATGAACATCAGCATGGTGGATGACAGGGGCAGTCCCGTGTCAAAGGGCGTGACACGGATTTCAAGCACCGTCAGAACAGCAATGGCCAGAACAAGGCATAAAATGGCAACGCCTTTTCTTTTTCGGCCGGACCGTTTTTGTCCTGTGTTCTGGAGTATCTGGGTCATAGATGCCTTGCCTGTCCAGCTGATGGTTAATAGGTGAAATTAATCACATACCAGTCAGTTTCAAAATCCCAGTAAGAGACAAAAAAGAAAACATAGTGCAACGACAGGGGTAACGTAACTTTTTCAAGTTCTGCCTTGATCCGGATCCGGTACTTATCTCCTTTTACCAGCCGGTTAAGGGGCACCACGTTTAGGTTATCAATTTCGGTCATCCAGGTCTTTGCCTCATCAAAGGATTTTGTGATCAACGGCGGGGCATCCTTCCACTGACAGACAACCGTGTATTCCTGTTTCATGGAATTGTATTTTATTGTTGCACGGGTTTTAATATCGATGATTTTCTTGTCAAATAGACTGCTTGACGTTTTGAACAAGGTTACATAGAACGTAAACGAGGTGGAAATGCCATTCGCAATGGCCTGGGTGTTTTTTTCATTAAAGGCATTTTCCACCTTAAAATAAGCAAACAGATCATCCCGGGTGTTGGCCAGTTTGATATGGGAGAGCACTGCTTTGTCGTGGGCAAGAGCGTCCCCTGGGGCAATAAAAAGAAAGCCTGTGATAAAAAAAGCAATTGCACATAAAAATATTGTTGTAACCTCACCTTTAATTATCATCGGCATTGGGTTCTGCTCAGCGCTTTGCCGGGCCGGTTTCCCAGGCCTGCTTTTCATCAAGGAATTTTTTTATAAACAGGTGGTTCAGATGATGCCCGGATTTATGGGTAATGATATGCCCCTGGATGGGCATTCCCAGAAGGGAAAAATCCCCAAGGCAGTCCAGCAGCTTGTGCCGGACAAACTCATCCGGATACCGCAGTCCCCCTTTATTTAAAATTTTATCATTATCAATCACAATGGCATTGTCAAGGCTTCCGCCTTTGCCAAGACTGAATTTTTTCAACAGTTCAAGATCTTTCACAAACCCAAAGGTCCGGGCCCCGCAGATCTCCTGCTCAAAGTTATTTTCTGCCCTGTCATAGACAATTTTCTGCAGGCCGATAAGCGGATGGTTAAAATCAATGGTGCAGGAAATTCTGAAACAGGATTCCGGTTCCACCCGGACCCATTTATCTCCTTGCCTGATTTCTATGGGTTCGTTCACGATAAAAAGGTGCTTGGGTCTATCCTGCTCCACCACGCCCACGTTGGTTATAGCCCGGGTAAATTCCCTGGCTGATCCGTCCATGATAGGGATCTCATAATCGTCCACCTCCACCAGGGCATTGTCAATGCCAAGACCTGCAAAACTTGCCATCAAATGCTCAATGGTGGAAACAATGACACCATGGTCCCCGATAACCGTGGCAAGGCTGGTATCCACCACCAGTTTGAAAAGGGCCGGGATTTCAGGGGTTCCGGGAAGATCAAGGCGCCGGAATTTAATCCCGTGGTTTTCCTCGGCCGGCCGGATGGTCAGGTTTGTTTTTTTACCCGAGTGGACGCCTGTCCCCGAAAGGGTCACCTTTTCGGCGATGGTTTGCTGATTATAAAAACTGTTCATTATCCCGTTCCAAAGTGTCTGAATACGATAAAACGTGGTATATATAGCTGATTTGAAAATACAAAGCAAAACAAATGAGAAAAATATTATGATAGCAAAAATGAAGTCCTGCGCAGTAAACGGATTTGAAGCCATTATTGTGGATGTTGAAGTAGACATCACACTGGGGTTGCCGGTATTCAATATGGTGGGACTGGCTGAGACCGCGGTCCGGGAAAGCCGGGACAGGGTACGGTCTGCCCTGCAGAATGCCGGATACACCTTCCCCATGGACAGAGTGGTGGTAAACCTGGCGCCTGCGGATTTCAAAAAAGAGGGTACAGGCCTGGACCTTCCCGTGGCCTTGGGAATTCTTTGTGCCCAGGGTTTATTCCAGGCATCTTCAGCTGCACCCTGGCTGTTTGCCGGGGAGTTGTCCCTGGACGGGTACCTGCGGCCGGTCAAGGCAGCACTGCCCTTTGCCCTGGCCGCCCGGGATAATGGATTCAAAGGCATTATCCTGCCCAAAGAAAATGGTGCCCAAGCGGCGCTTGTTAAAGATATTGAGGTCCTGGCCCCGGATCATCTGACCCAAGTGGTGGATTTTCTGGCAGGAAAGGCAAAACTTACGCCCCTGGAACCGGATCTGTCCATGCTTCTGGAGATCGATGGTGCAGATCGGGAAAACGATTTCTCCCATGTCCGGGGCCAGACCCATGTAAAACGGGCCATGGAAGTGGCAGCAGCAGGCCATCATCATATCCTGCTTAACGGTCCGGCAGGATCCGGAAAAAGCCTGATGGCAAAATGCCTGCCGGGGATCATGCCGGAACCGTCCTTTGAAGAGGCCATGGAAATCGCCAAGGTTTATTCAGTGGCCGGGGTGTCCCGGGAACCGGGTCAGCCTTTGGGCGCGCGACCTTTCAGGTCCCCCCACCATTCCATTTCCGATGCCGGCCTTGTGGGCGGCGGCACAGTGCCTAAGCCCGGGGAAATCACGCTGTCCCATAACGGCGTACTGTTTCTGGATGAGTTGCCTGAATTCCGGCGCAGTGTGCTGGAGGTTCTGCGACAGCCTATAGAGGAGGGCGTCATCACCCTGGCCCGAGCCAACGCCAAGGCCACCTATCCATGCCGGTTTATGCTGGCAGGCGCCATGAACCCCTGTCCCTGCGGCAACCTCACCAATCCGGACAGGGAATGCACCTGCACCCCGGCAAAAATTGAGCAGTACAAAAACAAAATTTCAGGCCCGCTCATGGACAGGATGGACATCCTTGTGGAGGTTCCCCGGTTGTCCTTTAACGAAATGACGGCAGATGGACACCGGGAGTCTTCCAAAGCCATCCGTAAACGGGTGGAAAAGGCCCGGGACATCCAGGCACTTCGGTTTAAAAAAGCCGGAACAACGTGTTTTTCCAATGCAGACATGGGCCCAAAGCTTTTGCAGCGATTCTGTCCCCTGGAGGCTCAAAGCCGCCGGGTGGTTGAACAGGCCATGAAACAGTTTAACCTTTCCGGCCGGGCCTATGCCTCCATATTAAAACTTGCCAGAACCATCGCTGACCTGGCAGACGCCCCCGATATACTTAAACCCCATGTTCTTGAAGCAGTTCAGTACAAACGCCTGGACCAGGCCCGGGATGACTTTAGTTGATGTCGCTATTGTTTCTCACTGCCAATAAAACGATAAATTACAGCGCCAAGCATACCGCCAATAATCGGGGCCACCCAGAAAAGCCAAAGCTGTGCAATCGCCCAGTCGCCTGCGAAAAGAGCTACACCGGTGCTGCGCGCAGGATTCACGGAAGTATTTGTTACCGGGATACTTATTAAATGGATGAGCGTCAGGCACAAACCAATTGCAATAGGCGCGAAACCTTGCGGTGCTCGTTGGTCGGTGGCGCCAAGAATGACGACAAGAAACATCATGGTCATGACCACTTCAGTTATCAGTGCGGCCAGCAAACTATACCCACCAGGTGAATGGGCGCCGTAGCCGTTTGAAGCAAAACCTGCGGAAAGGTCAAACCCCGCCTTACCACTGGCAATCAGATACAGAACCCCACCCGCTGCTATGCCGCCCAGGACCTGCGCAATAATGTAAGGCGGCAGCTCTTTTGCCGGGAAACGACCACCTGCCCAGAGACCAAACGAAACCGCCGGATTCAGATGACAGCCTGAAATGTGTCCGATGGCGAAGGCCATCGTAAGGACGGTGAGACCAAATGCCAGTGATACACCAAGCAGTCCTATACCAACATCCGGAAAAGCAGCCGCTAAAACGGCACTACCGCAGCCGCCGAGAACCAACCAAAATGTTCCAAAAAACTCTGCACCATACTTGTTCATACATGTCTCCTTTTGCTTGTTGATTACGATGCCCAACGCAAACATCTGCGACGTGTCCGCAGCATGTTTTTGTGTACGCCCGGCATGGGCGTGAACTTATGGAGTACAAATCCCCTATATGAAAATCCTGCTGATACTCGATCATCAAGTTTTTAGGGAATTTGTTCAAATTCAAGGCGGAAACAATTTTTAACCGGATGAATATACAACATATTTTGAGGATTAAAAATTTTTTCCAACGCCGAAGTTGGGCAAATTAACAAAAACTTGATCATCGATTGATATATATAGCATTATCAAAAGTATTAGCCGACGGCAAGGGCGTTTCCGTGAAGAAAGGTCTTGGGTGATGATATGCCTTCCAACTGTAAAAGCGGACTATACCTGCAGTTGGTCAAAGCATCTTTCGAGTTCAGGTACATCAATCATTTCCGGGTGACGGCATAGTGGTAGACTTGCCAATAAATTTTTATAAAACCCAGCATTTCAAACTTTTTTAAAAAAGAAGGTAAAAAGAATGAGCTTTTTGGGATAAAAAATGTTTTATTTATAATCTCTTTTGGTTCTTACTTGTCCAGTTTGGGTAGTGGCAATTTTTATAGGATTTATGGGCTTGGTTTTAACTTCGCCAACTATTTAGTAGTCCTTTCATAAATTGATAGATAAAATTTGCTTAAATATAAATATGTTTAAATTAATACATCAAAATTTTCATAAGTAACTAGAGACACAGGAAAAATAGTCGATCATCTATTTTATAGATGAGATGGTATGAACAAAACATATAAAGGAGAATAAGTATGAAAGTTGTTGGATTTAATGGCAGCCCCAATAAAAAGGGAAATACAGCCTGTTCACTGAACATGGTTTTTGAGGAACTGAAAAATGCCGGAATTGAGACGGAGATGATCCAGGTCGGCAAAAAAAAAATACAGGGATGCACTGCCTGTCACGGCTGTGTAAAAAAACAAAATGAAGCATGTACCCTTGATGACGATCCGGTTAATGAATGGATTCAGAAGATAAAAGAGGCCGACGGCATTCTGCTTGGTTCTCCTGTTCATTTTTCCGGTGTTGCAGGGACAATGAAATCCTTCCTTGACAGAGCGTTTTTCGTTGCTTCGGTTAACGGCGGCCTGTTCCGGAACAAGGTCGGCGCCGCTGTTGCAGCTGTCCGGCGATCAGGCGGAATTTCAACAGTTGACTCCCTTAATCATTATATCAATTACTCCGAAATGATCATGCCCTCTTCAAATTACTGGAATGTGGCACATGGTCTTGCCCCGGGGGAAATGAAGCAGGATGGAGAAGGTAAACAAATCATGGCGGTTTTAGGTAAAAACATGGCATGGATCATGAAAATTATCGAACACGGAAAAGAACAATTCCCCGCTCCTGAACCGGTTGCCAAAACCATGACCAATTTTATCAGGTAATTTGAGATTAGGGGCTCGGAAAAAATAAATGTCACAGATTTTGCGCCTAAAATACGAATAAAAAGGCACGCAAAATTGGGGAGTTATTTTTTGCCGGGGCCCTAAAAAAATTTTTTCTTACATGACAATGGTCCTACTCTTCCCAATGGTTTACATTTACCAATCAGGTCTTATAATACCCCGGTATGATTACTTTGGGGAATTAAAAGATGATAAAAAAAGATATATTTAACCATGATGTAAAAGCCCAGTTCCAGGCCTCGGCCAAAGAACGGCTGTACCGTTTTTTAATGGCGGATGACCAGATCAAAGGGGTGGTGGTACATGCCACCCGGATGGTCAAAGAGATGCAGGCAAACCATGATCTGGGTCCTTTGGAAACACTGATTCTCGGCCAGGCATACATTGCCGCTGCCCTGATGAGCGCGCCCCTGAAAGGTCGGGACCGGATTGCAATGAATATCCAGTGCTCCGGTCCCATAAAAGGCCTTGATGTGGAGGCCAATGCATTCGGGGAGATCCGCGGATATTTGAAGGCCAACCCCATTGAAGTGGAAACTCCGGAAAAAATCAAATGGCTATCCACCCTTTACGGGGCGGGTTTTTTGTCGGTGACCAGGTACATAGAGGATACAAACCGACCCTATACCGGCCAGATTGCCCTGGTTCACGGCTCCATTGCCGAAGATCTGGCTGAATACTTTCTTGCTTCGGAACAGATTCCTTCCGGCTTCAGTCTGAGCGTGGCCTTTGATGAAAATGAAAACATTACCGGTGCAGGCGGTATATTTCTGCAGGCGCTGCCGGGTGCCCTACCCGACAACGTTGCCCGGGCCGAAACCATGATTCGGAATATTGATGCTTTAGGCCATCGCTTTGCCCAGAATCAAACGCCGGAATCCATCATTGAGACCGGTTTTGGCGACCTGTCACCGCGGTTTATAGACAGTTCCCGGATGGAATTTTACTGCCGATGTTCAAAAGAGCGGATGGCGGACTACCTAAAAAACCTACCCAAAGAAGACTGTGCCGATATTCTGGCAAACGGTCCCTTTCCATTGGAACTTCGATGCCATCACTGTAATTCCGTCTATCAGTTCAGCCAAAAGGAGTTAACCGGCGTTCTTAACTTAAGATAACCGCATCTTTATAACCACGAAAGCCACTGAAAGTTAGAGTGCAAAGCCCTCAATCTGTTCTTTTGGGTGACTGCCAAAGTTGATCAGTAATCAAACTCATTTCCTTGTCCTTCCGTGCTTTCCGTGGTTCAGCGTAGTGTTAAAATTCAGGGCAGCTTAGCTCAATGACATTGAATTTATACTCAGCCCCCGGGTGAAGCAAGGGATTTCAGATGATCTAAAAGCGCCTGCTCCAGCCGGGTAATCAAATCTGATGGGGGAATACCGCCTAAAAGAACAGGAATGACATCCAGATCCAGGATAGCGACAGCAGCAGCAGGAAAATTTAAATCATAGACCATTCCGGCCTGAAAAACCCTCATGTCATTAAGCGTGTTTACAAAGCTTAAATCATTCTGCCGGGTTTCAAGAAGGCCATGGGCAGCCGTTTCAGGTATTTTGCCGTCATCGTGCAGATTATAGGTAATAAAACCGTGGCTTGAATCCGGATTCAGATAATGATCTTTCATTACATTGAAAATATCAATCTTATCCGCATCCCTGAGCAGACGGGCCAGAAGGTTTAAATCACGCCCAAGCTTTGCGGAAAGCCGGGGACGGTTATGCAGGGCCACTGCCCGCAAAATCAACTGCCTGTCTGTAACGGATAAATGGGAAAGAATATTGCTTTTCACTATTTCCCGGCACCCTAAGGCTGCATGGTTTTTGGAACGGGCATCGGAATAGGTGTGAAAGACGGCAAATTGGGGGAATCGGCCCATATCATGAACCATGGCAGCAGCACAGGCCCGGGCAGTTTTCGGGCCGTCAAGATCAAGGGATGCGCAAAGCATTTCCATGGCCCTGCAGACCCGGGCCGTGTGTTCCTGTTTGAGCTCAAATGGGTAGGGATCTTCGGCCCTGT
>JAQYWJ010000160.1 GCA_030145005.1 Desulfobacter sp.
TTTGGAGGCGGCTTCCAGATTTGAACTGGAGAATAACGGCTTTGCAGGCCGTCGCCTTACCACTTGGCCAAGCCGCCTGGTGGAGCGGGAAACGGGATTTGAACCCGCGACTTCGACCTTGGCAAGGTCGCACTCTACCACTGAGTTATTCCCGCTCAGCAACAGGAAATATTTATAGATGGATGCTATGCTTTTGTCAATGAAATTTTAACAACATCCTTATTTTTTCAGCACGGCGGCTCCTATTTATTCTTTTTGTTCCAGTCTGAGAGGAAGGATTCAATGCCCTTATCGGTCATATGATGTGCGGCAAGTTTTTTAAGCACGCCATAGGGAATGGTGGCAATATCCGCCCCCATCAGGGCAGACTGCAGAACATGAAGCTGGCTTCTCACTGATGCCACAATGATCTGGGTATCAAAATCATAATTGCTAAAAATTTGAACAATTTCTTCGATGAGCCCCATGCCTTCCTGGGCCAGATCATCAATGCGGCCCACAAAGGGAGAAACATAGGTTGCACCGGCTTTGGCAGCCATAAGGGCCTGGAGCGCAGAAAATACCAACGTTACATTGGTTTTAATGCCTTCGGCAGATAATGTTTTAACCGCCTTAAGCCCTTCCACGGTCATGGGAATTTTCACGGCAATGTTATCTGCAATTTTTACAAGTTCCCGGGCCTCGGATACCATCCCATCATACTCAAGACTGATCACTTCTGCGGAAACGGGACCATCAACAATTTTGCAGATCTGTGCAATGATATCTTTGAACTCACCATCTTCTTTGGCAATCAGGGAAGGATTGGTGGTCACACCATCCACCATGCCCATATCATTGGCATCCTTGATCTGTTCAATATTGGCTGTATCAATAAAAAATTTCACGGGTCTCCTCCTTGGCCAGGGCAATCACTGCCTGGCTTTTATCTGTTTTAATTTGTTCGAACAGTTCACCCACGGTCAGACCGTTTACCGGGTGAACCAAATTTTTATCTATGTCGCAAAGGGGTTTTAATACAAAAGCGCGTTCATGCATTCTGGGATGGGGAAGCACAAGAGTCGCAGTGCTCATCACCTTTTGGCCGTAAAAAATAATATCCAGATCAATCCTGCGCGGACCAAATCTGAAGGGCTTGCCGTCCCGGTCCTGCTCTTTTTCAATGGCTTGCAGCACCTCTAAAAGCTGTTCTGGAGAATAAGCCGTGTTGATCTTAATGGCTGCATTCACAAACCAGTCCTGATCCGTATAGTTCTGGGGCGCTGTCTTATAAAATTTTGACAGGGCCTCTATAAAAATTCCTTCTGTTGCCCCAAGACGCCTGATGGCCAGGCCAATGTTGGCAATCTTATTTCCCACATTGGCACCGATGCTTAAAAATACAGGTGTCAGGGGTAAGGAATCAGGGGAATTCAATATAAAGGGTATCCGATACCTTACTTTTTATGTTGTCACGCCCCAGGGTCTGGACCCTGAAATAATAATGAAGATCCTGATCAAGGGTGTATACAAAGCTTTTCCGGGGCATGGCAACCACACCCAGGGATTTGAATATGAAAGGGCATCCTTGGCAGCCGGCCAGGGGTTTAGTGGCCATGAATACCTCAAACCCTTCAACCGTTGGTCCTTGTTCCTGATTCTGCAAAGATACACAGGTCCATGAAAGGGTCAGATCACGATCCTTGAGCGTGTATTTCAGGCCTGTGGGGGCAGCAGGGATATCTCCGTCCTTAATCGGGGGCACGGGCGGCCCTTTTTTACCGCATCCCGGTGCCATAAAAAGTATGCCTGCACCCAAAAAGGCAAACAAAACATATATGACTGTTCGCTGGAATATCCGGTTCAAATTCCAAGCTCCTTTTTTGCCGCATCCACGGCCGCGGATACGTTGTCAAATCCGGTTCCACCATGGGAGTTGCGCCGGTCCACCATGGCATCCAGGCTGATGAAATTATAAATATCCTTTTCAATAAGATCACTGAAAGAACGCATCTCTTCAAGGCTTAAATCACCCAGTTCCTTACCCTGACCCATGGCAAATTTTACGGCCTTGCCGGCAATACCATGGGCCGTTCGAAAAGCAATGCCCTTATTGACCAGGTAATCGGCAAAATCCGTTGCATTTAAAAACCCTGTCATGCAGGCATCCCGCATCCGGTCCTTATGTACATCAATATGAGCCAACATGCGGGTATACACATCAAGGCATATTTTTAAGGTATCAACGGTATCAAATAATGGTTCCTTGTCTTCCTGCATATCCTTGTTATAGGCCATGGGCAAAGATTTCATGGTGGTTAAAATGGCCATGAGATTGCCCACCACACGCCCTGTTTTACCCCTGACAAGTTCGCACGCATCCGGGTTTTTTTTCTGGGGCATAATGGAAGAGCCTGTGGTAAAGGCATCGGAAATGGTGATAAAGGCAAATTCCGATGTGGACCATAAAATCAGTTCCTCGGACAACCGGGACAGATGAATCATGCAGATGGATGCATGGGAAATGAATTCCATGATAAAATCACGATCAGACACAGCGTCCATGGAGTTTTCCGATACCCGGGAAAAGCCTAGGACCTGGCAGGTATATTCCCGGTCAATGGGAAAGGTGGTGCCGGCCAGGGCAGCGGAGCCAAGGGGCATCACATCCAGGCGCTCCAGGGAATCCTCCAGACGGCCCACATCCCGCTTGAACATCTGGTAATATGCCAGCATGTGATGGGCAAACAATACGGGCTGGGCACGTTGCATATGGGTATATCCGGGCATCACTGTTTTTTTGTTGGCATCGGCAAGGGTCACCAGAGCAGCCTGGAAATCTTTAAGCATCTGGATAAGGTTTAAGGTCTCTTCCTTAAGATAAATACGCACATCCAGCGCCACCTGGTCATTGCGGCTTCTGCCCGTATGCAGTTTCCTGGCCACAGTGCCACAGACATCGCCTAGATTCTCCTCCACATGCATGTGGATGTCTTCCAGGGCGTCGGTGAATTCCATTTCATTGTTATCAATCCGGGTCTTTACCGTATCCAGGCCCCGGACCAGGGTTTCTGCGTCTTCTGATGAGATAATCCCCTGTTTTTCCATCATTTCAAGATGGGCCTGGCTGCCTTTTATGTCGCTCTCATAGAGGCGTTTATCCACGTCTATGGACGCGTTAAAAGACTCCATCAGTTTATCCGTGGATTCGACAAACCGACCGCCCCATAGTTTTTCACTCATTATTTTTTTCTTCCTATGTAGTTCCTCTTTTTCATTAGGCGCAAGATCTTTACCCTATAATCAAGCGCTCCAAAATGGCTTTGTGCATATGCCGCTTATTTTCCGCCTGATCCCAGAACGCCGCATTTTGTGCTTCAAGAACAGACTCGGAAATCTCCTCACCCCTGTGAGCAGGCAGGCAGTGAAGCACCAGACAGTCGTTATTGGCACCTTTGAGCAATTCCTCATTGACCTGGAATCCCTCGAACGTCTTAAGCCGGCCTTCAAGCTGGTCTTCCTCACCCATGCTGGCCCACACGTCGGTATACACAACATCGGCACCTTTTACAGCCTCTTTGGGATCATTGGTAAACACAATATTTTTCTTTGTGCCTGCCCCGGATGCGGCAATAATGTCAGGCTTGATATGGTGGTTGTCCGGACAGGCCACGATCAGGTCCAACCCCAGCACGGCCGCAGCATTGACCCATGAATTGGCCACGTTATTACCGTCCCCCACCCAGGCGATCCTGACATTCTCATACCCGCCTTTATGTTCAATCACGGTCATGATGTCGCTTAAAATCTGGCAGGGATGAAAGGCGTCTGTCAGGGCGTTGATCACCGGAATCGTGGAGCTTTGGGCAAACGCTTCCACCAAAGCGTGGTCAAAGGTTCTCATGGCCAAACAATCAATGTACCGGGATAAAACCCGGGCCGTATCCTTTGCCGGCTCATTTCTGGATATCTGGGTATCCTGGGTGCTCATATATATGGAGTGTCCGCCCAGTTGAATCATGGCAGTTTCAAATGCAATACGGGTCCGGGTGGATTTCTTATCAAAAATAAGGCCCAGGGTTTTGCCGGACAGAAGGGAATCGAAAATACCTTTTTTATGACGCGCCTTCAGACTTAAGGCCCTTTCAAACAGGGTTGTAAAATCCTGGGGTTCAAGGTCCAGTAAACACAGTAAATCCTTCTTCAATGATCTTCTCCTGCAAGCAGGCTGTCCAGTGCGGCAACCAGCTGATTAATTTCGGCGGTCTCTATAATCAGGGGCGGTGCAAATCTAAGAATTTTATCTTGAATTGCATTAATAATAAAGCCTTTTTTGAAGCACTCAGACACATATTCGGTGGCTGTTTTCCCCTTGGAAATATCAAGCTCCATGCCGAGAAGCAGCCCTCTTCCCCTGACATCCACCACTTTCTGATGCTTTTCTTTTAAAACATTGAGCTGCTCCAGAAAATAGGCGCTTTTTTCACGGACGGATGCCAGAAAACCTTGTTGAGATATCAAACGAACCACCTCAAGGGCTGCGGCTGTGGCAATGGGAGTACCGCCAAAGGTGGTGGCGTGGCTGCCAATGTCAAACCCCTGGGCAGCCGTTTCGGTGGCCAGCATGGCGCCGATGGGAACCCCATTGGCCAGCGCCTTGGCAAGGGTCATGATGTCAGGTGTCACATCATAGGATTCATGGGCGAATAATGTACCGCAACGGCCCATGCCGGTTTGGATTTCATCAAAAATCAGCAGGGTACCGGTATCCGTGCAAAGCTGCCTTACGGCCTTGATATATTCGGGATCGGAAGGGATAACCCCACCCTCCCCCTGCACGGGTTCCATCATCACCGCACACACCGTATCATCCAGAACAGCTTTCAGTGCCTCAATATCATTGAAGGGTACATGGACAAATCCATCCAGCAGGGGATAAAATCCTTTTTTGATTTTGTCCTGACCCGTGGCGGACAGCGTTGCCATGGTCCGTCCGTGAAAGCTTTGCTGCATGGTCACAATCTTGAATCTGTCGGCCTCCCCCTTTACCTGGAAAAACCGCCGGGCAAGTTTGATGGCAGCCTCGTTGGCCTCGGCCCCTGAATTGGCAAAAAACACGCGGTCTGCGAAGGATTTTTCCGTCAGAACCTTTGCAAGTTCGGCCTGGGGCCTTGTATAGAACAGATTGGACACATGTACCAGAGTGCCTGCCTGGGCAGAAATGGCTGCGGTGATATCCGGATGGCAATGCCCCATGCTGCATACGGCAATGCCGGCCAGAAAATCGGTATATACATTGCCCTGATCGTCAT
>JAQYWJ010000161.1 GCA_030145005.1 Desulfobacter sp.
AAAATTAAATGGTTATCAATCAGGTCTGTCAAGTATCTCGCGAATAATCCTTGAAAACCTGTCCATGGAAAAGGGTTTTTGTAAAAAGCCGTGGCATCCGTCACGAAGCATAATTTTTATTTCTTCATCCATGCCGACACCACTGGAAATCAGTATCTTTATGCCGGGGTCCAGTTGTCGAATCCCATAAAACGTCTCTTTGCCGTCCATGACGGGCATGATCAGATCCAGGATTACCAGCACAATTCTGCCCGGGTGCTTTGTTAACAGGTCCAGACATTCCCTACCGTTGGGGGCCTGGAGGACCTTGTACCCTAAGGCTTCAAGAAGACTTACCCCCACCTCGAGGACTTCATTCTCGTCATCCACAATAAGAACGGTTTCCCCGCCTTTGGGCATCAGATCAAACGCGTCACTCTTCTCTTCAAGACGTTGAACCTCCACAGGTACCAAACCGGGCAGTGCCACCCTGAATAGGGATCCGGCATTTTTTTTGCTTTCCACGGTGATGAATCCGCCGTGATTTTTCACAATGCCGAACACCGTTGACAGTCCTAGCCCCCGCCCTTTTATATTCCCGGGTATCTTGGTGGAGAAAAATGGGTCAAAAATTTTTTTCTGAATGGCTTTATCCATGCCGATTCCGGTATCCTGAACACTAATTTCCACGTAAACACCAGGTGCTACGTCAAAATGAAAGCAGTTGGTATCATTAATGGTTATATTTCGGGTCTCTATGGTAAGCGTGCCGCCATCCACCATGGCCTGGGAGCCATTGAGCAAAAGATTGAGCAACACCTGTTCAAGCTGGGAACGGTCCCCGTTTACCTTGTAAAGATCCGGTGCCGATTTTTTTTCAATAACAATATTTTCTTTTCCCGGTTGGAAAACAGTGAGGGCCATATCCACGATCCGGTTAAGATCCAGGGTCTCAATCCGGTACTTTCCCCCGCGGGCAAAACCTAAAAGATTACCGGTAACTTCAGCGGCAGTCTCAATCAGCCGGTTCATCTGTTGGATATGCTGCTTGATTTTTTCCGGCCGGTTTTCGTTAATCCCCATCAGGGATAAATGCCCCTGAAGTGCCATGAGCAGATTGTTAAAATCATGGGAAATACCGCCGGCCAACACACCAATGGCTTCCATTTTCCGGACCTGGTTTTCCCTGATCTGTCCGGACTTGATTTCCGTAATATCCGATATGGTGATTAACACGCCCTGGGAATGGTCACCGGGGTCCAGCCAGCAGGCCCGAAGGCGGCAGTCAAAAGCGGTGTCGTCCATCCTTGACAACCGGGAATCAACTGTAGCCGATCCTGTCTGGTTAATTCCTGCGATAGAAATATGATACACACGCTTAAATTCTTTATCCGTGGGAAAAAGGGTCCGGGCAGATTTGCCTTCCAGACTGCGGTATTCATGGCCGGTCATGGCGTGACAGGCGGGATTTGCCCAGTAGATTTTGGTGCGGTGAAGAATACATATACCCACAGGGGAATAGATTAATACATTTTTAATATTTTTCCGGGAAAAAAAATTTGACTCCATAAAATCACCTACTATACCCGCATAGCGGGTAGTATGAGGATGCCCCTTTGAAGGGGGCTTTGTTGTAGGAAAGCCCCTGAAGGGGCTGTTATTCACCATTCGTTGTAATTATCTGTTTTGATTTTGCTGACGAATATATGCTTTTATCATTTCTTCATCAAGACCAACTGTACCGGCACAATAACCTCTTGCCCAAAAACTCAAACCTGTCATACGTTTTGTATGTAAAAGCTCTTTATGAATGCGAATTGTACTTTTGCCTTTGATAAATCCAACAGTATTTGAGACGCTATATTTTGGAGGTATGCTCAAACACAAATGGATATGATCCGGCATGGCATGACCTTCGTGCAAGTCGAGTCCTTTCTGTTCACATAATTGCCTGATGACTGGTCAGATATTTTTTCGGAGTTCCCCGTATATAGTCTTATGTCTATATTTTGTCACAAATACAATATGATATTTGTAGTCCCACTTTACGTGTGATAGTGTTTGCCAATCTTTCATAGGTCCTTCCTTTCCCCCTTGGGAGCTTTCCCGAGGACGGACCTTTATCACACTTATTAATCTCGCTGGAACTGTCCGAACTATTCGGGTCGCTCAGGCAGAGCCTGAGATTTAATTAAAAGCAATAAGAAGGTTCCTGGTCAAGTCCGTCCTGTTGAATAAAAATCGAATCAAGAGATGTGCGATCATGTCCTTGGGTCATAAAACACTGCCTCCCAAAAATTGACGAGCGCTTAGATTATCTGATAAGTATACCAGAATTTTTAACTAAGGTCATCCAAAAATGTACTTCAAACCCATATACTGCGGTTTATTACCCCTTATGCCTGCATTGGCCGGCGGTTTAATGCTTTTTTCTGCATTTCCGGGTCCAGGTCTTTATCCGGCAGCCTTTTTTGCCCTGGTTCCGTTATGGCTTTCCATTGACCGACTTGATTCAACGCAGGCATTTTATGCCGGCATTGGTACAGGGATCGGCTTTTATTTGCCCCTTATCTATTGGATTTGTCCCACCCTGACCAAATACGGCGGCCTAAATTTTTTAGCAGCCCTGTCCTGCCTGTTGCTTCTGGTCCTGTACCTGTCTCTTTATACGGGCGTTTTTGCCCTGGCCATGAAAAAGATATCTGTCCCTGAAGGCCTTGTCCCATTCTGGGGGGCTGTGACCTGGGTTGCCCTGGAATATATCAGGACATATTTATTTTCCGGCTTTCCCTGGGGCGTGCTTGGTTACAGCCAGTATCCCAACCTTGTTTTGATCCAGGCGGCAGACACCTTCGGGGTCCTGGGGATCTCATTTCTGCTGGTGCTTGCCAACGGGGTTTCGGTAACTGTCTTTAAGGCGTTTTCCCAAAGGGCATGGCCTGAAAAAATAAATATGGCAGGCTTAAGCCTTGCAGTGGTTCTGCTTTGCTCTGCTTTTATTTACGGCCATTTTAAACTGGCAGAAATCCGTGGGCAAATCAAAGGGGAACCTTTCCGGAAAATTTCGGTTATCCAGGCCAACATCCCTCAGGACCGGAAATGGGATAAAGTATTTATTGATGAAACCATAGACCGGTATTTCCGGTTATCCCTCCAGGCGATTCCCTGCGATCTTGTGGTGTGGCCGGAAACAGCCTTGCCCTTTTACTACGGCATGGACCCTATACCCTCGAACCGGGTAGATGCTCTGGTGAGAAAGGCAGGTACTTTTTTTCTCATCGGCATTCCTGCAGCCCAGCCTTCGGACCAGGGTTTTCTGTACTACAACCGGGCCTGCATGCTCACCCCCCTTGCCCTGCCAAAGGGCTATTATGACAAACATCATCTGGTGCCCTTTGGGGAGTATGTACCTTTCAAACACCTGCTCCGGTTTGCGGAAAAACTGACAGCCGGGGCCGGTGATTTTTCAAAGGGGGAAACCGGGCCGGTGCCGTTAAAATTCGGTACAGGAACAACCGGGGTATTAATCTGCTTTGAAGTTCTTTTTCCCGATATTGCCAGAGATTTTGTGCTCAATGGGGCAGATATTTTAACCACCATGACCAATGATGCCTGGTTCGGCCGGACCCAGGCTGCACTCCAGCACTTTTCCATTGCCGTGTTCAGGGCTGTTGAAAACCGGCGCAGTGTGGTCCGGGCGGCAAACACAGGCATCTCCGGATTCATTGATCCTGCCGGAACCATTCTGGAAAAAACAGATATTTTCACGGCCTGCGCCCTTACCCGGCAGGTTCCGGTCATGTCCGGCAAAACGTTTTATACCCGTCACGGGGATCTTGCCGCCAAAGCCTGCCTGGTTGCATTTCTTCTGATTTGTGTGATAAAACCCATGAGAAAAAAATTTAGGAGATTTTTATAATGAGTGTAGAATATAAACAGATCATCTCTTCCATCACTGCTAAAGCCAACCGGCTTAAGGAGTATCTTTGACCTCCCTGTAAAGGAAAAACGGCTTCGGGAACTTGAGCTTCTCATTGCCAGGGAAGACTTCTGGAATGATGCGGACAAAGCCACCGAGATGTTAAAGGAGCGCACCAGCATCGCCGGTCTTATTGACACCTGCAATGCCATATTTTCAGAAATTGAGGATGTGGAGGTGATGCTGGAACTGGCAAGGGAAGAGTCGGACAAGGCAGCCGAGCAGGAAGCCGCTCAGATGCTGGCCCTTCTGAAGAAAAAGGTAAAGCGTTTTTCCCTGGAGATTACCCTTGACGGGGAGGATGATGCCAGGGACGCGATTGTCTCCATCAATGCCGGTGCCGGGGGAACGGATTCCCAGGACTGGGCGGAAATGCTGTTCAGGATGTATACCCGATGGATCGATAAAAAGGGATACAAGTGCCAGGTCATTGACTTTCAGGAGGGAGACGAAGCCGGTATCAAGGGCGCAACCCTCCATGTTGCCGGCCCAAACTGCTACGGATTCATGAAAAACGAATCCGGGGTACACCGCCTGGTCCGGATTTCCCCTTTCAACGCCGCGGGCAAACGCCAGACCTCTTTTGCTGCGGTCTTTGTCTATCCGGAGATCAAGGACGAAATTAATATCGACATTGATGAAGGGGATTTGCGCGTTGATGTGTACCGGGCCAGTGGGGCAGGCGGCCAGCATGTCAATAAAACCAGTTCAGCCGTACGTATCACCCATGCTCCCACAGGCGTAGTGGTCCAGTGTCAGCAGGAATCTTCCCAGCACCGGAACAGGGAGATTGCCATGAAAGTGCTTAAATCCCGGCTCTATCAACTGGAAAAGCAGAAACAGGAACAAAAAAGGCAAAGCCTGCATGACGGTAAGGATGACAATGCCTGGGGCAGCCAGATTCGCTCCTATGTGCTGCATCCCTACAGAATGGTGAAAGATCATCGTATCGACCTTGAAATCGGGGATGTGGACCGGGTGTTGAACGGAGATCTTGACCCTTTTATTGAGGGGGTGCTGATGTCCGGCTCCCTGAATGAATAGCGTAACTCGATCATCAAGTTTTTAGGGAATTTGTTCAAATTCAAGGCGGAAACAATTTTTAACCGGAGGAATATACAACATATTTTGAGGATTAAAAATTTTTTTTCCAACGCCGACGTTGGGCAAATTAACAAAAACTTGATCATCGAGTGTAAGGATTTTGAAGTTTTTATGTCGATAAACCCAGTGAAAATTATCAGGCAGTTTTATGATTCTGATTCAACGCTTTTTGCCCTCCTGGTGGAACATAGCAGGCAGGTGGCGTTAA
>JAQYWJ010000162.1 GCA_030145005.1 Desulfobacter sp.
AGGATAATCTCTTTTTCAAAATGACGCCACTTGAACGGATTTTTCGAATTCATCAATACATTCCCCCTGGTATTTGAGTTTGAGGAAATACTTTTAATATGGATTCAGAATTTTTTGCAACAGAACCGAGCAAGCAGACTTATCAAAACCCTAATAGATGTAACATCTTAAATATTCAGCATTTAGCTAATTAAATCATCTTTATTAGTTCAGCAATGCTCCTGACAATCTGTCCATGCCCTTCCTGAACATAGATTCCTATCTGTGCAATCAGCGAGTATGCGACAGCAAACTGTGCCAGTGCATAGCCTGCGATCGTGAATTGACTTACGCTGACAACACCAATACCGAATTGCGATAAAGTGAAGATGCCACATGCAAATTGGCCTATGGCAAAGATTCCCTTGGCCGGAACAGGTTGTCTGCTTGGTCTGTATTTGAATGAGATATGCACCCAAGGCAAACCGCAAACTGTTGCTTTGGATTTATATTCAAACCCCCACCCATCCCATTTTTGTTTGGCAGGAAACGGAGCCCCGCATTGAGGGCAAGCCATGGCTTGTTCGGAAATTTCGTGTTGGCATTCTCGACAAGGCTTCATGCTTCTCCTGTAATCTTAAGATGACTCCCTGCTTTGCTTTTTAAGATCAAAGTAAAATTTTACTGCCAGGGACAGTGACGCCAGTTTGGACCGTATCGAATCTCCCCTTGATGTCAGGATCAGGGGCATATCACCACACAGAATAACCCCGGCAAGGGCTGCCCCGGACTGGGTTGTCAGGGTTTTCCATAAAATATTGCCCGAATCAATGTCCGGCAGGATCAGCACATCGGCATTGCCCCGGATCCGGCCCGTGTAGTGCTTTTCTTCGGCAATGGCAAGATCCATGGCCACATCCAAAGACAAGGGACCTTCCACAATGCAGTCGTCCCTGTCTGCAAAACGGGCCGCAATACGTTCTGCCTCCATGGAGCTGTCCACGCTGAGGTTTACGTTTTCAACGGCAGAGATCACTGCGACCTTGGGGACCTTGATATTCAGGTTGTGCACCACTTTTAATGCATTTTCAAGGATAGCCATACGTTTTTGTTCGTCAGGGTAAGTGTTTAACGCACCGTCTGAAAATGCCAGCAATTTGTTTCGGGTGGGGATATCCACAATGGCGGTGTGGCTCATGACCTGGCCTTTTTGGAGCCGGCCACCGGCTTTCAGGTATTTAAAAACCCCCCTGAGAATATCTTCCGTATGGATACGCCCTTTCATAAGGATATCAACCTTGCCCTGGTCCAAAAGGCTGACAGCATCTTCTACGGGTGTTTCCGTATCAATGATGGTGTAGTTGTCATTGTCAATGACAAGGTCGTATTCATAGGCCATCTGGCTGATCTCCTGAAAATCACCAAGGAGCACAAATTTGGAGATGCGGAACCGACCTTCTTCATTGGCCCTTTTGGCCGCCTGGATTGCCTCTTCGTTTGCGGCGCCCACAATGGCGATGGTAGGCGCATAATTTTCTTCGACCGTCAGGTATGCCGCATCAATGATATCGTCCAAGGTGGTTAAAGGCGCGCCTTTTTTCTTGAACCTGATTTCGCGTTTGAATACGGGGGTGTCAATCAATAGGTCTTCATCATGCCTTTTTTTTGCCAGGGCATCCCGTTCGGTTTCGTAGTCCTTGAGTGTTTCAGGGGCATAATATCCCCGGATCTGTCCGGCAGCCAATGCTTCATGTTCAAAGTAACCGGGCATGGTCACCACGGGGTAACGCCCTGCGATATTCTGCTTGACCCGGTGCATCATGTCCGGATTTGCGGCAAGTCCGCCGGTGATCGCCATTACCCTGACATCTGCCCCGTCCGCAGTAAGCTTGAGCATGCCACCGGCAATTTTTCTTGCCAGAAAGTTTTGAACCAGTTCTATTTTTTTGCGCTGTACAGGGGTGGCTCCCTGGCGCAGGAATCCGATCATGGCGTAGAAATCATTGGTGCCCACAAGGGAGAGAAGTCCGCCCCGGTTGTCCAGAACCTGTTCAAGATCCCGGATGGAGATATCCTTGGATTTGATGGCTTTAATGACCCGGTCTATGTCTATGGCGCCGCTTCTGCTTGTTGACGGCAGGCCGGAATAGGCGTCTATGAGCATGGTGACCTGTCCCTGTCTGTGCGCGGCAAGGGAGGTACCCCCGCCCAAATGGGCGGTGACGGCATTCACATGTTCCGGTGCCTGATTCATCAAAGATGCCACGATCCGCCATACAGCTTTGTGACTTAAATAATGTGCCCCGGCACCGTTGCGCTTGATTCTTACAAATCCTGTAACCCGGTCCACCAGATCCAGTTCGTCACAGACAAAGGGATCTGTGGTGGTCAAAAGCAGATCTTTTTGACTACCCGCCATCCGGGCCAGTTCCATGCCCATGGGAATGCCCATGTTGCTGGCATGGGACCGCAACGGCTTTTCCACAAGGTCCCTGACCATTTCCGGGACCACCCGGTAAGTTCCGGATGGGATGGGTTTGAGAAATCCTCCCTGGCAGGCGATGCCGTCAAAGGAGGCAAGCGCAATTCCGGCGCGTTCCAGATGTGCTGCCACAGCCTTTATCCTGTGGTCTATGCTGTCTTCCTCATCGGGAAGAACATGTATTTCAAAACCATGCACCTGTTTCAGTCCCTGGAATACGGCAATCCGGGTGGAGACAGTGCCCGGATTCAGTAAAAGAAATCGCATCTCTTCCTGTTGCGCTTCCTGGGCCAGGGATGGACCGAGAAGTCGTCGTATCGCGGGGGATTTTTCCTGGCCTGCACGTTCCATTTCCAGCATCAGGGTCAGGGCATTACCTACAATGGTATTGATACCGGGGGAAGGGGGCGATTTAATCAGGACCTCGATGATTGCTGAAAGATCGCTTTGCATCAGTCTGGCATCCGAAGTTCCCATACCTTGTTTTATCTGTTCTGAAAGATCGGCCAGCCATACTTCACTGGTCACTGTCAGATCCCTTTCAAAGGCAGACATGGAAACATTGATTTTTCCGATTTCAGCCACGGCTTCAATTATTTTATTACGAAGTTTCGCGCTCACTTTTTAGGGTTCCCTTTATTTATCGTGAATTAATTTGCAGGTTTTCGCCCCTGAGCTGACATGTCAGTCCAGGGTGGCTTCTCCGGCGGCAACGCGGCGCAAAACAGACCTGAACAGTTTTCCTGTGGGGGTCCTTGGCAGCTGATCCGTGATTATGATTTTTTCCGGTACGGCAAAACGTCCGATTTTATCAGCAATATAATCTTTTATCCGGTCAATACATTTTTGTTCATCCTGGATCGTTTTAGGGGGCACCACGAATACCACAATTTCCTCCCCGGAATTGCCCTGGCCGCTGATAATAGCAGCCTCGTCAACCAGGGGATGGGAAGTAAGTACGCCCTCGATCAAGGATGCGCCCAAGCTTTGTCCTTTGACTTTAATGCTGTCGTCAAGCCGTCCCATGAACCAGAAAAAACCGTCTTTATCGGACCTGACTCCGTCGTAGGTAAAAAAACAGCCTGGGAATTTTGAAAAATAGGTTTTTTTAAAATGTTCGGTTGTGCCCATGGTGGCCGTTGGCATGGCCGGCCATGACCGGGCAAAAACCAGGTTGCCGCTGATGTTTGTTTTACAGGGTTCGCCAAAATCGCTCATGATCAGGGGCTCCACCCCTAAGGCGCCAAATCCGAGGGCGCCGGGACGGTTCAGTTCCGGGGTCGGATATGAATTAAGCAGTGCGGTACCACTTTTGTTCTGCACCCACAGATTTACCAGCCGTTCCGGACCGTCTACCAGTATGCCGTCTGCATATTTAACCAACCGGGGAGGAAGGGCATTCCCACAGCAGGCAATAACGGGAAACCGTTTGGCCGTGTTTAGTTGCCCCTGCCCCAGTTGTTCCCTAAGTTCTGAAATCAAATTCGGCCGGCACAACAGCGCCGGATTGGTCTGCTCATTGAGAATCTCTTCAATGCTATTCACCCGGATATCTTCATCAATGAGGATAATGCCTGTGCCATTGGTCAAAGGTCCCCACAGGCCGTATGCCTGGGTCGGCGCGTTGCACATATCCAGCGTGTTAACGATCATTTGGGGTTTGTCCTGAACAAGGGCTTTGTTGAAAATATCGTCAAAGGAGGCGTGGGCCTGGACCAGAAATCCGCCGGTTGGAAAAACAGACCCCACATGTTTATCGGCCAGGCGATTTTCATAAACAACAAACAGGGGGTGATCCGCCCGGGGGCAGGCCGGCTCAAGTCCGGAAGGATCTGCCTTGGCCATGTATTCTTCAAGCGTTGAAACCCCTTCAAGCTTTTCATCTGAAATGAGAATGGTTAGATCATCAAGCAGGGCGAGGACTTTTAGGACATGGTCTTTTTTTTCTTCGTAAGCGTTGCTTTTTGCCATGATTACAAGTTTTGCCTTTGATGCAATGACATCCTCAGCCACAATGGAAGGGGGCAGATGGCAGCCTATGGGCAGGTAGGTGATGCCAAGGTAGGCGGCTGCCAGGGCGCTGACGATAAATTCAGGACAGTTGGGAAGATTTAAGGCGATGCAGTCACCCGGAACAAGGCCGGCCCGGTGAAAAGCCGCTGCAAGCCTGAGCACTTTGTCTTTAAGTTCATTAAATGTCAGGGTGCCGGCATGGCCGGATTTTTGATAAAAGACCAGGGCTGGTGCTTCTCCCTTTCCTTTTTCAATTATTCTGTGAAGTGCGTTCTGGGCTGCATTGATCTGTCCGTCACAGAACCAGGATGCCAGGGGCCTGGAAAAATCTTCCTTGACCACACAGGAAAAAGCTGTCTGCCACTGCAGCCGTTCTGCCTGGGCAGCCCAGAATTGTTCACGATGGTCAAGCGTGTGCCTGTGCAGACGGCGGAACGCGTCAAGACGTGCGGGTAATTTTTGGTCAAGGTCAGAGCTTTCCATAGTTTTACTCCCTAATTTGGAACATTCAAGGGGTGGATTGTAACCATCATCATATCATAATTGTCAGCGTACCAGTTAGAGTAGATATCATTAAAATCGGTGTCAACACAAAAACCTTAAAGATGAATTTGGTGAAAAGTAGAGACTCGGAAAAAGACGCATTACCGGACCTGGCGGTATGTGGCAATTTTTTTCCTGTTGTCGTTAATGTATTTAACTGATATTATTTAAATATCGAAAATATCAACCTGTAAAAATTA
>JAQYWJ010000013.1 GCA_030145005.1 Desulfobacter sp.
CATAATGACAAAAAGCTGATGCCGACTTTGTCATAAAGCGTTTGCTGATTAACGAACATCACCTTTACAAGGCCCTGATGCAACCATAACAAAGATGTCATTTGAAATCATATGAAAATAAAAAAAGTAACTGTTTTTAGGGAAAACCTGGAGCTGACACGGCCTTACACCATTGCCTATGAAACCTTCACCCATGTGGAAAATTTGTTTGTTCAGCTTGAAACAGACACAGGGCTTATGGGCATCGGGGCAGGTTCCCCGGCCGAAGATGTTACCGGTGAAAGCGTTGATGCCTGTGAGAAGGCGTTAACCGAACAGGCATGTACCCTTTTTGAAGGCATGGATCTGGCAGATGCCGTTTCCCGGCTTAAAGCCATGGAAACAAAGATGGCGGCAACGCCTGCAGCCATGGCAGCCATGGATATTGCCCTGCATGATCTCATCGGCAAGGCCCTGGATCGCCCCTTGGTGGATATCCTGGGACGTGTACACACCGCCATGCCTACATCCATCACCATTGGCATCAAAAGTCTTGACGAGATGCTGGCCGAAGCGGACGAATATACCGGCCGGGGATTCAAGATTCTTAAGGTAAAAACAGGCATGGATGTGGAGGATGACATTGAGCGGGTCTGCCGCCTCAAGGCGCACGTCAGTGCAGATGTTCGCATCCGGGTGGACGCCAACCAGGGATACAGCCTGGATCAGTACAAAAAATTTCTGGCAGGGACGCGCGACATGAATTTAGAATTTGTGGAGCAACCCCTCCATGTGGACCAGACAGCGGCCATGGCAGATCTGTCTGAAGATGATCGGAATTTTTCCATGGCTGACGAGAGCCTGCATAAACCTGCCGACGCCTATGCCTTGATTCATCCGCCCCAGCCTTTTGGGCTGTTCAACATCAAACTGATGAAATGCGGCGGCATTGCCCCGGGCCTTGAAATTGCCAGGATCGCCCGGCACTGCGGCATCGGACTGATGTGGGGGTGTATGGACGAAAGTATTGCAAGCATTGCCGCAGCCCTGCATGCCGCCTTTGCAAGCCCCGCCACCCGGTACCTGGATCTTGACGGTAGTCTGGATCTTGCCAAAGATATGGTGGATCAGGGATTTATTATTGAAAACGGACTGATGCGCCTGACAGACCGGCCGGGATTAGGCGTTCGCATCCTTTAACAATTAAATAAAAAAGAGCAGACACCATGAACCAAACCCAGATAGAAAATAATCCCCAGACCTATATGGGAACCGCCGTGGTCCTGACCAAGGGACTGTTCCACCGCCGTAATGCAAAAACCGCCCACGGCCTTGTGCGGGGAACAGAACGGTTCAAAATTTTAGGCGTCATTGACGAGGTCAGTGCCGGAAAGGATGCAGGCGTTGTGCTGGACGGCGTTCAAAGGGATATTCCCATTTTCCCCAGTGTCCAGGCATTCACCGGCGCCACCGGCACAACCCCGGATTATGCGGTCATCGGAGTGGCCCTGTGCGGCGGACGGCTGGATGAGGCCTGGCAGGCCCTTGTTCTGGATGTAATGTCCCAGGGAATTTGCATTGTCAACGGACTGCACATGCCATTGTCAGATATTCCCGCGTTCAAAGAGGCCGCTGAAAAATATAATGTTGAAATTATTGATTTCAGGCGCAGTAAACCCTTTGACCAGCTTAAATACTGGACCGGAAAAGCCTTTGACGTCACCATTCCCAGGATCGCCGTATTGGGAACGGACTGTGCGTTGGGTAAACGCACCACCACCCGGATGCTCATGCAGATGTGCCGGTCAAACGGTATTAAGACGGAATCTATTTTCACCGGGCAGACCGGCTGGCTCCAGGGCTCCCCTTACGGATTTATTCTGGATGCCACGCCCAATGATTTTGTAAGCGGCGAGCTTGAAGCAGCCATTGTCGAATGTGCAGAAAAATCTAATCCGGATCTCATGCTGTTAGAGGGTCAGTCTGCCCTCCGCAACCCATTAGGCCCCTGCGGCTCGGAATTTATTGTGTCCGCCGATGCAAAGGGGGTGATCCTCCAGCATGCGCCTTTCAGAAAATTTTTTGACACGGCAGAGGCTTTTGGCTGTTGCCTGCCCACAGCCGAAGATGAGATCAAGCTGATTGAAATGTACGGGGCAAAAGTGATTGCCGTGACATTGAACGGCGAAGGCGGCAGCCGGGAAGACCTTGTCCGGTATGCACAGCAACTGAAGGCAACCACGGAACTGCCGGTGCTCGATCCCCTAAACGATGCCCCGTCAACGCTTTTGCCGGTCATCAGGGCCTTCATCGACAATTAAGTTGGAATAGTCCATGAATTTTTTGAATATCTTGACACGTAATTACCTGTTCAATTAGGATACCTCAAACGCTGTTTGAATGCAGCACTAAGTAAGCTTTGCCATACATATAAACCCTAAGCCACGAAGGCATATAGACATCCTTTTTAAAAGGCGTCGGTTCTTTGCGGCTTTTTTTTGTTTCAAGGAGTTAAGATGAAGACAAAACTTGCATTGTTATGTGCCGGTCTGTTTCTGATCCTGGCTGTTTTTCCGGCAAATGCAAAAACCATTTTGGACAGCAGGGGTAAAACAGTGGCGGTACCGGATCAAATCAGCCGCATTATCTGCTCGGGTCCGGGTGCCTTGCGCCTGATCACCTATTTCAATGCCCAGGATCTGGTGATGGCTGTGGATGATATGGAAACGGCCGGAAAAAAGTTTGATGCAAGACCCTATGCCATTGCCAATCCCCAGTACAAAAAATTGCCCGTGTTCGGGGAGTTCCGGGGCAACGACGATCCTGAAAAAATTTTGGGTCTTTCAGCACAGCCCCAGGTCATTTTTAAGACATATGCCGGCATGGGCTATGACCCGGTTGAATTATCACAGAAAACAGGTGTCCCGGTGGTGGTGCTGGGATATGGCAATCTTGCCGTTCAAAGGGACATTATTTATAACAGTCTGCGGATCATCGGCCAGGTGCTGAACCGGGAAAAACGGGCCGAGGCGTTGATCGGTTTTTTTGATAAGCAGATCGCTGAACTCAATCAGCGCACCGCATCCGTTGAAAACAAAAAAACGTGTTTTATTGGCGGCATTGCACATAAAGGCCCCCATGGATTCCAGTCCACAGAGCCCAGTTATCCGCCCTTTGAGTTTGTGAATGCCGCCAATATCGCAAATGCGTCTGACGTCAAGGTGAAAAATTTGTCCCACTCAAGCTTTTCCAAAGAGAAACTGCTGGAAGAAAATCCCCAGGTTTTGTTTCTGGACCTTTCCACCCTGCAGATGGGGGACGGTCATAGCGGGCTTGATGAGCTGAAAACAGATCCCGTACTCCAGGCGCTGGATGCCGTTGCAAATGGCCGGGTTTACGGGGTGCTGCCCTATAACTGGTATGCCCAAAATTTCGGTTCCATCCTGGCCGATGCCTGGTATGTGGGAAAAGTGCTTTATCCGGAGCAGTTTGAGGATGTTGACCCGGTCAAAAAAGCAGATGAAATTTATGAATTTCTGCTATCTGCCAAAGTATATGCCGCCATGGATGCCCTGTTCCGGAACAAGGCATTCAAACCGGTTGATTTAGGGGTGAAATAAAGGACATGCACTTTGATCATGGTGCAGTACCTGATGCCTATATCGGGTATATTCGCAAAAAATCCTGGTTGCTTTTCGCCCTGTTCAGCCTGATGGCAATACTGTTTCTCATCTCTTTGTGCAAAGGGGCCGTAAAACTTCCTTTGTCGGCTGTGGTGCAGACATTAATGCTGGATGCGCCGTCCCGAAAGGCAGATCTTATCGTATGGAATATCCGGCTGCCCCAGATCGTCATCGCTATTTTAAGCGGGGCAGGCCTGGCCGTTTCCGGTGCCGTAATGCAGTCGGTATTGAAAAATCCTTTGGCCTCACCCTTTACCCTTGGCATTTCCCATGCGGCCGCATTTGGGGCGGCACTGTCCGTGATCATCATGGGGACCGGGGTGATGGCATCGTCTTCAGGTGATGCCGTGGCCATTTCAAGTCCGGTGATCACCGTGGCAACGGCATTTTCATTTTCCATTTTTACCGCGTTAATCATTATCTTTATCTCCGGCAAAAAAGGGGCCGCCCCCCAGGTCATGGTGCTTACCGGCGTGGCATTAGGCTCCCTTTTTACTGCCGGGACCATGCTGCTGCAGTTTTTTGCCGATGATGTACAGCTGGCTGCCATGGTGTTCTGGACCTTTGGGGACCTGGCCAGAGCAGACTGGAACGACATTGCACTGATCGCCCCGATTGTGCTGGTGCTGCTTGGTTTTTTTCTGGTAAAATCCCGGGACTACAACGGTATGGCAATGGGAGATGAGAGCGCCAAAGGCATTGGCATACGGGTGGAATGGGTCAGGCTTTCCGGCATGCTGGCCGCCTCTTTGATGACGGCTTTGATCATCAGCTTTGTGGGCATTATCAGTTTTGTGGGTCTGGCCGCCCCCCATATTGTGCGGCGCATCATCGGCGACGACCACCGGTTCCTTTTGCCGGCATCCATTTTGACAGGGGCCTTGATTCTTCTGGCAGCAGATATGGTCGCCCGGCTGGTCATGTTGCCCCATGTGCTGCCGGTCTCTATTTTTACGGCATTTTTAGGGGCACCGGTTTTTATTTACCTCATTATTAAAGGCAATCCCAGATGATTTTGACAGTGAACCAGATTGATTTTAAGTATAAATCCGTTAAGATTCTTGAAGATATCAATTTTTCCATTCCCCGGGGTGAAATCACCGTAATATTAGGACCCAATGGCGTGGGAAAAACCACATTACTCAAATGCCTCAATAAAATTTTAACCCCGTCAACGGGCCGGATTCATGTAAAAGATAAACCGTTGAAAGCCATGGATATCCGTCAGATTGCCAAAGAGATCAGCTATGTGGCCCAGTATAACGAAGCAGGCAAAATTACGGTGTTTGACGCCGTCCTTATGGGGCGTTACCCCCATATCCGGTTTACAGCCGGCAAAGAAGACTTAAAAAAAGTCGGGTCGGTGTTAACGCATCTGAACCTGTCACACATGGCCCTTAAAAATCTGTACGAACTTTCCGGCGGGGAACTGCAGCAAGTGGCCATTGCCAGGGCCCTGGTCCAGGAAACCGATATCCTGCTGCTGGATGAACCCACCTCCAGCCTGGACTTAAAAAACCAGACCCGGATTCTAAGTCTTGTCCGGCATATTGTACAGGACCATAACCTTGCGGTGATCATGACCATGCATGACCTGAACTCGGCGCTACGGTATGCAGATCAGTATATCTGCTTAAAAAACCACACAGTGTTCGGGGCAGGAAAAATTGAAGAGATCCGGTCAGATCTGCTTACAAAGGTGTACGGACTGCCGGTTGAAATTATCCGGCATAAGGGCTACCCCCTGGTGGTGCCGGTTGAAGACGCTTCCAAAGCGGCCTGAGGATGAGTCAACTTGCCCAGCGGATGTTTTGGTAAATGGGTAATTCCCACAAATTTGTTCAGATAAGCGTATCAAGGCCTTGTGCCAGGTTGTCCAGGAAAATATCCGCCTCCTTTATAGAAAGACACAGCGGCGGCCTCAGTTTAAGGGTGTTTCCGTACTTGCCTGCGGCGCCGATGAGGATATGGCGGTGTTTCAGGGTGTTGATCAAATCCGTGGCAAGCGTGGGGTCGGGTCTGTCCGGGTCGCCGTCAGTACACAGGTCCACACCGATGAACAGACCGGTGCCTCTGATATCACTGATTTGGAGATATTTTTCCCGGATTGCATTCAATCCGGCCATGACATGGCTGCCCACCAGGAGCGCATTTTCCATGAGACCGTCTTCTTTTATAATATCGAGTACAGCCTGTCCTGCCGCCGCAGCCAATGGGTTACCGCCAAAGGTATTGAAGTAGCCGACGTGTTCGCAGAAGCGCTTAACATCTGATGATTTTGCGGCCACGCCTGCCATGGGGAAGCCATTGCCCATGGGTTTGCCCATGGTCACAAGATCCGGCAACACATTGTGGCGTTGAAATCCCCACATATGGGTGCCGGTCCTGGCAAACCCGGGCTGAACTTCGTCGGCAATAAATAGTCCTCCGGCGTTTTTTATCACTGCCACCGCTTCGGATAGAAATCCGGGTGGGTCACTGAGCACACCGTCGCTGGAGAAAATGGAGTCACAGATCAAACCGGCGCATCCATAACCTCTGTTCTCAAGCTCATCCACTGCCCCTTTTATGGCCTCAGCAAATCCTTTTCCAAGATCTTCTCCGTAGATGGTTGAAAAAGGGGCCGGAACCGCAATTACATGATCGGGCAGAGGATCTTTTTTCAGGGCTGCCGGGGAGATGTGGGTTACCGCCAGGGTATTGCCGTGATAGGCGGTTTCCGTGACGATGAATCCGCGGTTGCCGCTGCGCTGCATGGCAATTCTTAATGCGAGGTCATTGGCCTCGCTGCCGGTGCAGCACAGAAGAATATTATCAAGATCGTCGGGGAAGGTTTTCTTAAGTGCGTCCAGATAGTCGTCCACCACCCGGGACAGATACCGGGTGTTGATGTTGAGCTTGGCCGCTTGTTTGCTGATTGCCTCAACCACCCTGGGGTGGGTGTGGCCCACAGACGGCACATTGTTGTAAAAATCAAGGTATTCGGTTCCGTCGCTTGCCACCAGCCTGGCCCCGTGTCCTCCGATCATTTCAATGGGGGTGCGATAGAACAGCACGGATGCTGCGCCGAAATTTTTAAGCCGTCGGGAAAGAAGCGAACCGCTGTTCATGGTCTGGGCCGAGTCCTGGGAAAAAGCATTCATGTCAAGGATTTGTCTGATTTTAGGTTTCATTTCGATGCCTTACGCAAATATGGTGGAGGTGTTCAGGTACGTCTGTGCCAGACGAACGGTTCCTTGGGTGTAAGCTTCGCCCAGTTCCCGAGCGGTTTCGGTTTCAGCATGGCTGGCCAGCCACGCTGTGAGCAGCATGCGCCGGAGCATGATAAACATGGGGATGGCCTGTTCCTCTTCCGGGGGAAGATATACCACTGAGCGGTAACCCTTGATCCAGCTGTTTTTTAGATCGGGTATCTGTTTGTCTTCTTCCATAAAGCTGATGGCCGCGGCAAAATCATACATGAACCAACTATAGCCGCAGTCGTCAAAATCAATCACGCTGAGCCCGTCTTCGCTCACTAGAAGGTTTGCCGGCCGCAGGTCGGCATGGACCAGACCGAACCGATCCGCGTCACTGCCATAGGCCGCAAGTTTTTGATCCAAAAGGGCTGCGGTCTGTTCCAGAAGGTGTTTGCCTTTATCGTCAAGGCCCATGGCATCACGCCAATCCCCCCACAAAGGCCACCGGCCCAGCATGCTGTCAAAATCCCACACCTTTCGTTTGAATCCCACCGGGGTGGCCCATCCTTTAACATGCTCATGAAGTCGTGCAGTAACACTGCCCAGGGTATAAAAGTCCGTTTTTAAATCCTTCTCCGGGGCCGGCTCATGGCCCGCCAGAAACTCAAATCCAACCACCAGGCGATCAACCCCTTGGTGCTGAAAGCAGGCAATTCTGCCGCCGGAAAAAAGGTCAAGGGGGGCTGCCGTTCTAACAATTTTTTGTTCCCGAAGGCTGTCGATCCAAATCAGTTCGGATTCAATCTCCTGCCGGGTGTGATAGTCGGGACGGTGGACCCTGAGTATGATCTTTTTGTCGTTTTGGGGATCTTTTGCCACAAATGTGGCATTTTCCGAAATATTCAAAAGCGAAACAACGCCGGTTTCGGGCATCCCCCATTCATGGAGCAGCCCCTGAACCCCATGCTTCATGGCCTCAAGAAATGATTCATTATAGGTTTTTGTCATGTTCAAAACTCCGGGTGTTATGGGTTTGTCTGTTACGCAATTTGGATTTTAACGCATCCAGCTTATTTGATAATACAGATTTTTAGTTGATTATCAAGGAAATAATTCTTTGAAAACAAAATTTTTCCTTGATTTTAATAAAAAAATCTGTGAATCTGAAGAAAATTAATTGCAAAATTGTACATCAGATGTATAGTTAAGATTATTTTTCAAGAAATTATTAAGTGCTGAGATGGAGGAGAGCAATGAAAAAATTGACAAGGCGGGAATTTAATAAAGTGCTGGGGGGCTCAGCGCTCATGATGACCATGGGGCTTCCGGGAAAACTTCTGGCAGCGAACAGCAAGTTAAACATCCTGTGCTGGGAAGGATACAATACCGATGATGTCCTGGGCCCTTTTAGAAAACTTCATCCCGGGACAAAGGTTCAGGCCGAGAGCGGCACCTCGGACCCGGATATGATCAATAAGCTTCGGGCCGGTGAGATCCGGGTATGGGATCTGATCAATGTGAACCAGCCCTGGGCCAGAAACCAGCTTTTTCCGGAAAAGCTGATTAAGCCCTTGAATAAGGAGAAGTTTCTTCCCTATTTTGAAAAAATGTCGCCCGAGTTTGCCAAACCCTATCCTTGGGCCTTTTCCGAAAATGCTGACCTCATTGGGATGCCCCAGCGCTACGGCCCGTTCAGCTTTGTTGTCAACACCGACAAAATTTCGCGTAAAACCGCCGAAGAGGTGGGCTGGGAGCTGTTTCTTGATCCAAAAATGAAAAAACGTTATGGCGTTTTAACCTATGATAACTGGAATATCATCCATATGTGTATTACTGCAGGACTCAATCCATTTGAAAAACTGGATGGGGTGGGCATGGCCAAATTTAAAATCACGGCCAAACAGATTTTTGCCGGATCAAAACTGCTTTCAGATGATCTGGTTGCCATGAACACCGCTTTGATCAACGGTGAGATCGACGCCTATTTTACCGGTGGTACCTACACCGCAAGTCCGGCCCGCCTGGACGGGCTGACCAATATCCGGGCCATCACACCGAAACGCGGCCCCATTGACGGCAAGGGCGGTGTGGCCTGGATTGAGCTGACCTCCCTGGTGAACAACCCGACACCTTCTCCCTTGGCCGAAGATTTCCTGGAATTTGTGCAAAAACCTGAAATCTGCAAGGCCGTAGGTTTTTCCGAGGGTACCTACAACCCGGTTGCCCAGATGGGCAGCAAAGCGGTGTTCAAACTATGGAACAAGGAAGAGCTTGATGCTATCCAGTGGGATTCCCTGACCGAAGAGATGGAGCGCTGCCTGGAGTATGATCAGGTTGCCTCCTATGACGACCTCATTAAGATCTATTCAGCTGCCAAGCGGTCTTGATCATGGGGCTGACCAAAACAGATAAACAATTTTTTATTGGACCGGCTGGTGTTTTGTCTCCTGATTTTTTGGCAGCACCCCGGTCGTTAACGCGTTAGGTAGTGAGATTATGTCTGAAACATCGATATTGCACATAGCAGGGCTACGTAAGAAATACGGTGATTTTATCGCCTTGAAAGATATAGATTTGGATGTTGGGGAAGGAGAATTCCTCGCGATTGTCGGCCCTTCCGGCAGCGGTAAGACCACCCTGATTAAACTGCTGGTGGGCATGGAGGAGCAAACCGAAGGTTCTATCTGGCTGAGAGGCCATCGGCTGGATTTTGTACCGGCCAATAAGCGGCCGACCTGTATGGTTTTTCAGTCCCTTGCCCTGTTTCCCCATCGTTCGGTGGGGCAGAATGTGGAATTCCCGTTGAAGATCAAAGGGGTAAGTCCTGCCGCCAGAAAGAAAAAAGCCCTGGAACTTCTGGAGATGTTCCGTCTTCCGGCTGACTATTATCACAAAAGCATCGGCCAGTGTTCCGGCGGAGAAAAGCAGCGCATCGCCCTGGCCCGGGCCCTGGCATTTGATCCTGAAATTCTCTTTTTTGACGAACCCTTATCCGCCCTGGACTACCGCCTGCGCAAGACCCTTGAAAAAGAGCTTAAAAATCTTCATTTGCGTACAGGCAAAACCTTTATCTACATTACCCACTCCCTGGAAGAGGCCATGGTCATGTCAGATCGAATCGCTATTCTCAATTCAGGGAAATTCGAACAGATCGGGCCTGCCGAAGAGATCTACAACCGTCCGAAAAGCCGGTTCGTGGCAAGTTTTATGGGAGATGTCAACCTGTTTGATATCACAATGGATCAAAATAGTGGTCAGGTGTCCATTCCCAATTTTTCCATTGCCGATGATGTGGCCGGTTCCATGGCTATTGATCCGTTGGCCGTCAACACCCTGATGGTCCGGCCGGAATCAATACGCCTGCTGGAAAACACGGAAACGGCCGATTTTGTTACAAAAGGAAAAATTCTGGGCAAATATATGCTCGGCTCACGTATTCAGTATGAGATCGAGCAGGATGATAGAAATGTTCTTATTGTTGAAACGGCAAATTATTCCCGGGGCGGCACGCCGGGCGCAACTGTCCGCCTGGGATTCTCCTGGCCACAGTCTCACCTGATTTTGGAGGCAGCCTCATGAACGCCAGGGAACAGCGACTGGGCATCTGTTCATCACTGCCTTTGTCCGCATTGCTGCTGCTCACCTTTATCGCACCGCTTCTGGCCATTGCCGCCTTTTCCATCATGCCGGCAAAGGTTTTTACCCTGGCCCATATTCCTGATTTTTCGGCTTATGCGGAGTTTGTCCGGGAAGGCTACTGGAAGTCACTTGCCTGGTCCCTGGGTATGGCTGCCGTTGCCACAGGCCTGCTGCTGGTGATCTGCTGGCCCCTTGCCTATGCCATGGTGCGCATTTTTAAACGCTTTACCCTGATCATCACTCTGTTGGTGGTGATGACCCTTTTTGTCTCTGAAAATATCCGGCTGTTCGGCTGGGTGATTACCCTGATGAAAGGCGGGCTTTTTGAAGGCTATATGCACTCATGGACCGGCATCGGATTTGACGGGCTGCTTTATAACGTTCCGGTGATCATTTTCGGGTTGGTGTATATCTATTTGCCCTTTATGCTTTTTCCCCTGACCCAGGGGATCTCCATGATCCCTGATGATGCCAGATATGCGGCCGCCGATATGGGTGCCAACCGGTGGCAGATATTTAAGGAGGTGGAACTTCCCCTGGCCGCACCCGGAATCGTGGTGGGCTCGCTTCTGACCTTTGTGCTTGCGGCAGGTGCTGTTGCCGAATCCAAACTACTGGGCGGGCAGGCGGTTATTGTGATTTCCGACGATGTGGAGAGCGCCTTCACTTACGGCCAGAACTGGCCCCTGGGATCAGCCCTTGCCATGGTGCTGATCATGGTAATTTCCGTGCTGATTGTTGTGACTTTGATGAAAGTGGATCTGGATAAAGTGATGGGAAAGGTGAAATAGCTATGAAACGACATACCAGTATCAATATTCTTTTTTATCTCTACGGGTTATTGACTCTGGCTTTTCTTTATCTGCCTGTGGTCGCCGTGGGGTTTGCTTCCATTTCAAAATCCCGTTATCTGAGGTTTCCCATACGAAAATATGCCACCGGGTGGTACGGCAAGGCCCTGACAAGCGATACGGTGATGGATCTGCTGTCAACGTCCGTCACCATTGCCGTCATTGTAACGGTGGTCTCCCTGGTTATTGGATTTTTTGGAGCCCTTGCCTTTGCAAGATATCAGTGGCGTTTCAGAAAGCTCTACCAGAAACTGATTCTCTTGCCCATTTTTTTCCCCCAGACCGTGCTGGGACTGGCCCTTTTGATGTGGTTTAATACCTTGGGTATTACCCCTACCTGGAAGACCGCTATTATCGCCCATCTGGTCTGGATTACCCCCATCGTCACCCTGATTATTGCCATTAGGGCCTACGGATTTGATCCGTCCCTTGAGGATGCGGCCAGGGACATGGGGTGCAGCAATTGGCAGATCATGAAAGAGGTGACCATCCCCTTACTCATGCCGGCGGTTACATCAGCCGGGCTTTTTGCCTTTCTTTTAAGCTGGGGTAATTTCCCGTTGTCCTTGTTTACCACAGGTGCGGACTCTACGCTGCCGGAATGGCTCTATGCAAAGATGGTGTCAGGATATTCGCCCCTGGTTCCCACGCTGGGCGTTCTTTCGGTTGCCGCGTCAGCCGCCGTCATTGCCACCGCATTTTTTATCCGTGCCATGATACCGGCGGTGAAACAGGCAAGACGCAATTATCAGCAGGCACATTAATATTAATTAAGGAATTATTCGGTTGCCGAAGACAGGATCTTAAAAAAATAACCATTGAAAATAAAGAAGGAGTTATACATATGCTGACATCCATTAAAGATCAAACGGTAATTGTCACCGGCGGATCAAAAGGCATCGGCAAAGGGATTGCCAAGGTGTTTGCCGATAAGGGTGCCAAGGTCATGATTGCTGCCAGAGGCGAAAAAGAAGCAGCCGGAGCAGTGGCGGAAATTACGGAAAAAGGGGGGATTGCCGCTTTTGCATGCTGTGATGTGGCCGATGAAAAACAGGTCTCTTCCATGGTGGAAAAAACCGTTTCCACCTTTGGGCAGGTCGATATTCTGTGCGCCAACGCCGGTGTTTTTCCCCAGAAAAAAATGGTGGAGATGAGTGCGGCTGACTGGGATCTGGTTATGGGCGTGAATTTGAAAAGCGCGTTTCTGTGCGTCAAGGCATGTATCCCCTGTTTTGAAAAGGCGGGCAAGGGGCGGGTGGTGCTGACCTCCTCCATCACCGGGCCTGTAACAGGGTTCCCGGGATGGTCCCACTACGGTGCATCCAAGGCTGGGCAGCTTGGTTTTCTGAAAACGGCTGCCATGGAGCTGTCACGGTATAAGACCACCATTAATGCCGTGCTTCCCGGTAATATTATCACCGAAGGTCTTGAAGGTTTGGGGCAGGATTATCTTGACACCATGTCCGCCTCAATTCCTTTGAAACGGCTGGGCAGTGTGGAGGATATTGCCAATGCCGCGCTCTTTTTTGCCTCGGATGAGGCCGCCTATATTACCGGCCAGTCCATTGTGGTTGACGGCGGACAGATTATCCCGGAATCACTGGAAGCCATTGAAGAGATATAATCCCTGTACCACAGCGTCAGGGATACGGTTAATCTCCAATAACAGCCATGGGTTGATGGTCTATCAATACCCAGAGTCAACCCACAACGAACCATGAAAATAATTTAGCAACTTATTGGGACTTTCATATAAATATTTATTGGTTAATTCACCATGAAGAGTATAAAGGACATGAAGAATGGACTTTATACTCTTCATGTCTTTTATGTAAATTACACAGGCGATTACCCTACGGCGGCCAAGGTTTTTTATTGCATTGCGCCCGTTTGCCTGTTAGTGTCGATGCAATATCATAAATTTAAGTATAGAGTATTTTATTTTACCATGAAGAGCATGAAAATTAGGAATCCGAGGAACCGTGTGGTGTAAAATATGTCAAACAAGAAAACCAGACGCCAGGATGAAATAATCAAGCTGCTCCGCTATGTCCCTTCCATACGGGTGAATGAAATGGCCGAAGAGCTTCATGTGACGGCTGAAACCATTCGTCGTGACCTTGACGAAATGAATGAGAAGGGGTTGCTGGAGAGAACCTACGGCGGTGCCATCCTGCATATGAAACAGGAACCCGGCCTTAATGTCCGGCACAATATGCTGGTCCGGGAGCGTGAAAAAATCGCCCGCTGCACGGTACAGGAAATAAAAGGGGCCAAACACCTGATGATCGGGTCGGGTGCCACCACCGTTCATATCGCCCGGCGTATCGCTTCCGATTTGAAAAATATCACCGCCATTATCCACTCCTTTGGGGTCGCTTCCGAGCTGAGCCATAACCCGACCATTGAGGTGATCATGGCTCCGGGGCACTATGATTCCGGGGAAGGGGCCAATCACGGTGCTCACACCCTGGCATTTCTGGAAAATTTCTGGGTGGATTATGCCATTCTCGGGGCAAGCGGCCTTGACCCTGAAGGCCCCTGCGAGGCGCTTATCGGTGCCGGTGCCGTTTATTCCCGGATGATATCCAGAGCGTTTCAAACCATTATTGCCGCAGATAAATCCAAATACGGCATGAAATTTCCCTCCCGGTTTGCCCAATGGAACGACATCGATATGCTCATTGTGGACGAACCGCCAAGCGGTGATTTAAAAATCAATCTGGCCCGGCAGGGGGTCGCGGTTAAAGTCGCCGCTCATTAAAAACCCGCTGCACCAGAAGAAAATATACCCGAAAATCAATCTTCATGTCCTTCATGCTCTTCATGGTTTTAAATAAAAATTAAAGCTGTTAAAATTGGGTACAAATCATGAGCAAACCAAACTCGAAAATTTAGACACCCCAGTCCTATCTGTATGGATAGAAAGAGTTAATATGCGTCAATACAGGCGAGGAGAATAAAATGGATTTTGAATTAAGCAAAGAGCTGAAAATGCTTCAGAAAGAGATCCGAAAATTTGCAAAAAAAGAGATCGTTCCCTTTGCGGACCAGTGGGATGAAGCGCACTACCTTCCCATTAAAGAAGTGATGCGGCCTCTGGGGGAAATGGGATATTTCGGCACCGTAATTCCCGAAGCGTACGGCGGAGAAGATTTAGGCTTTCTGGCTGCCATGATCGTGACCGAGGAGCTGGCCAAGGCCTCCTCATCCCTGCGGGTCCAGGTGAATATGCAGGTGCTGGGCTGTGCCTACACCATTTATAAATACGGTAATGAAGCGGTCCGTAAAAAATATGTGGAAAAGCTTTGCACCGCCGAATACATCGGCGGGTTCGGCATCACAGAACCGGATGCAGGTTCCGATGTCATGAACATCGCCTCCACAGCCGAAGACAAAGGCGATCACTGGCTGCTCAACGGTAATAAAACCTGGATCTCCAATGCCGATGTGGCAGACTGTCTGATCTATTATGCCTATACGGATAAATCTGCCGGTTCCAAGGGGCTGTCCGCCTTTGTGATTGAACCCAAAAACTTTGACGGTATCAAAACCTCTTCCCTGGAAAAGCTGGGCTCCCACTCTTCTCCCACAGGGGAACTGTTCCTGGACAATGTCAAGGTTCCCAAAGAAAATATCCTTGGCAAACCCGGCGACGGTGCTAAAATTGTATTTTCATCTTTGAACCAGACGCGTCTGTCTGCAGCTGCCGGTGGTGTGGGCCTGGCCCAGGCCTGTCTGGACGAAGCAGTCAAATACTGTAATGAGAGAAAACAGTTTGGCAAAAAAATCGGCGAGTTTCAGATGAACCAGGATATGATCGCCCAGATGGCCACGGAAATCGAAGCCACCCGACTTCTGGTCTATAAAGCCGCCTGGGCCAAGGACCAGGGCCGGCTGAACAACGGCATGGATGTGGCCATGGCCAAATACATGGCCGGCGAAGTAGCTTATAAATGCGCCAACTATGCCATGAGGATTTTAGGTGCCTACGGCTATTCCACTGAATACCCCGTGGCCCGCTATTACCGGGATGCGCCCACCTATGCCATGGTGGAAGGTTCCGCGAATATCTGCAAGTGGATTATTGCCCTGGATCAGCTGGGTATCAGAAAAGCGAATAGGTAACTTCCTCCGTGTTTGGGCGGCTCGTTAGAGGGGCGCATGCCCACAAAGTTGCCCAGATGCAAGGCGCAAAAAAATTATAACCGGAACATACTAAAATATGTGAGGATTGTACATTTTTTTTGGAACGCCGCAGATGGGTGACTTTTCGCTCAAACACAAAATAAAAAAGGAGATTCACATGTCTGAAGATGTACTAGCACCCCTGTCAGGAAAAATTGTCAGCTTAAGCGTTGAACCGGGCGCGGCAATAGAAGAGGACGACGAAATTCTGGTTATCGAAGCCATGAAAATGGAAACCCCCATATTTGCGCCCTGTTCCGGCACTGTGTCAAAAATTGTCGTCAAGGAAGGAGATGCTGTGGAGGAGGATGATCTGTTAGCCGTAATTGACTAGGTCCCAAAGGAAAAACAAATGAAATCCTATTTTGAAAACATGCCGCCTTTTGGCAAAGCGCTCAAAAAGGGGACCATCAAACGTACCCAGAATAACTATGAGCAGGTGCTTGGGGCGGAAAAGCAGATCTTGGCCGCCGTGGACGAAGTTAAAAACGCAGGCCTTCCCGAAGAAAAAATCAACCAGCGGGGTCAGATGACCGTATGGCAGCGGCTGGAATATATCGTGGACCCGGGCACCTGGACCCCGCTTCATACGCTTTTTAACCCTGCGGACAACGTTGAGGGCACCACCAATGTCATTGACGGCCTTGGAAAAATTGCAGCTAAATGGGCGGTTGTGATCGGTTTTGACAATAAGGTCATGGCCGGTGCCTGGCTGGCCGGCCAGTCCGAGAACATTCTTAGGGCCACAGACCTTGCAAAAAGGTTGAATATCCCGTTGGTCTGGCTGGTTAACTGCAGCGGGGCCAAGCTCACGGAGCAGGAAAAATTTTATGCCAACAGAAGGGGCTCCGGCACCCCGTTTTTCAGGCATGCGGAACTTGAGCAGGACGGCATCCCCGTGCTTGCGGCCATTTACGGTACCAATCCTGCCGGCGGCGGCTACCAGTCCATCAGCCCTACAGTTCTTTTTGCCCATGAAAAGTGCAATATGGCCGTTGGCGGCGCCGGCATTGTCAGCGGTATGGCCCCCCAGGGCGGATTTACCGTGGACATGGCCGAAGATCTGGTCCAAAAAGCCAAAGAACACCGGGCAAAGCCACCCGGATCCGTGGCCACCCATTATGACCACACCGGCTTTTTCCGTTTTGTGTACAAAGAGGAAAAACAGGTGCTGGACGGCGTTAGAGAATATATGAAAAAGCTGCCGGCCTATGACCCTGAATTTTTCAGGGTGAGCGAACCCAAGGCCCCGGCGTTTGAGGCCGAAGATGTCATGCGCCTTCTGCCCATCGCCTCCAAGACCGTATATGATTTTGACGACATTTTAGCAAGGCTTGTGGACGGCTCCGAGCACATGGAATATCGCCCCGACTACGGCCCTGAGATCTATACAGGGCTTTGCAGGGTGGACGGATTTCTTGTGGCCTGCATCGGAAATCGCCAGGGGTATCTTGGCAAGGGCTACCCTGAATATGCCGATTATCCCGGTATGGGCGCCAAGCTTTATCGCCAGGGGCTTCTTAAGATGAGCGAATTTGTGACCTTTTGCGGCAGGGACAGAATTCCTGTGATCTGGTTCCAGGACACCTCCGGCATTGATGTGGGTGATATTGCCGAAAAAGCCGAGCTGTTAGGCTTGGGACAGTCCCTGATATACTCCATCCAGCAGTCAGGTCTTCCTATGATGCTTGCCATTCTGCGCAAGGGAACCGCAGCAGCCCACTATGTCATGGGCGGCCCCCAGGCCAACCGGAACAATGCCTTTACCCTGGGTACCTGTGCCACGGAAATTTGCGTGATGCACGGCGAGACGGCTGCGGTTGCCACCTATGCAAGGCGGCTTGTCAAGGAAAAGGACGCGGGCCGGGATCTTGAACCTGTGGTGGAGAAGATGAACGCCCTTGCCCGGAAATACAAGGACACATCAACCCCGCTTTACTGCGCAAAACAGGGTATGGTGGATGAGGTGGTAAGGCTTGCCGATCTGCGGCACTATATGCAGTCCTTTGCAGGCGCTGCATACCAGAATCCCAAATCCATCTGCCCCCAGCATCAGATGATCCTGCCCCGAATTATACGGGATCACGCTGCAGCAAAGGAAAAGGAATAAATCATGGGTGATGCGGTAAGGGTGTTTCTCATCGGTCTTTTTGGCGTATTCACAGGCATGATCTTTCTTTACCTTTCCATTAAGATTACCCAGACGGCGGTCACTGCGGTGGAATCAAAAAGGAACGCCAGGGAAGATGCCGGGCAAGGAGGGGATAAATGAGTGCGTTGTATTCTCTGTTCCAGACTACGGGTCTGTTTTATGTTACCCCGGGCATCATGGTCATGTGGATCATCGGACTGACCCTGATCTACCTTGCCATTGCAAAATCCTATGAGCCCCTTTTGCTGCTGCCCATCGGATTTGGGATTATCCTTGTGAACCTGCCCCTGGCAGGGCTTATGACCCCCCATGAAGGGCTGCTCTGGAAATTTTACGAGTATGGTATCCACTGGGAAATCATTCCGCCGGTGATATTCCTTGGCCTTGGGGCGCTCACGGATTTTGGGCCGCTGATTGCCAACCCCAGGCTGATTTTTCTTGGTGCCGGGGCCCAGGCAGGGGTGTACATCACCTTTTTTGCAGCCCAGGCCTTTGGGTTTGACCTGAAAGAGGCGGCAACCATCGGTATCATCGGCGGCGCTGACGGGCCCACCACCATATTTCTGGCATCCAAGCTGGCCCCTTCCCTTTTAGGGGTCTGTGCCGTGGCGGCCTATTCCTACATGGCCCTTGTGCCCATTATCCAGCCCCCGGTGATGAAACTTTTGACCACTGCGGACGAAAGACGAATCCGCATGGCCAAGGGCAGAAAGGTGGGAACGCTTGAAAAAATGCTTTTCCCCATTGTCTCCACCTTTGTCATTATTCTGCTGGTTCCGGCATCAGCGCCGTTGATCGCCATGTTCATGCTGGGCAACCTGTTCAGGGAGTCCGGCGTGGTGGGGCGTCTGCACGATGCCGCCCAGAACGAACTGATGAATATTGTCACGATATTTCTTGGGGTGCCTGTGGGCGCCACCATGAATGCGGAGAACTTTTTAAGGCCCCAGGTGATATTTGTCTTTTGCCTGGGGCTTTTTGCCTTTGTGATTTCCACCATGACAGGCGTGCTTCTGGCCAAACTCATGAATCTTTTTTCCAAAAACAAAATCAATCCGCTGCTGGGTGCAGCCGGTGTCTCGGCCGTACCCATGGCTGCCAGGGTGGTCCATAAGGTAGGCATGGAAGCGGATAAGAAAAATTATCTGCTCATGTATGCCATGGGGCCGAATGTAGCAGGTGTTATCGGCACCGTGATTGCGGCCGGTATTTTTTTAACCCTTTTAGGGGGGTGACCCTCCCAGGTTTTCGGATCATTATTTTTCCGCGTCCCTTGTACACCGTGCCGTAGGAAATCAGACGGGCATCCGGCTTTTATGGATGCCCGGCGTGCAAATTATTTGGGAAGCGGGCAGGCCAGCATCCGCTCTCTGATCACCTCAAACAAATCACCGAATCTAAGAACACCGGTGACCGTGTCGCCGTTTTTTACGATCAGAGGCTGGTGGGCGCCCATAACATATTCATGCAGCGCTTTTTCCAGGGAATCGTTCTCCTGGAGGTATTCAATGTCGCTAGGCACGTGCATGATTTCGGAAACCTTGATGTTGGCGCCGCGTTCGCAAATGTTTTTCATGGGCTCCAGCCAGAGGTTAAAATCCCGCATAGCATTAATCACATAATCTTTGGTCAGTGTTTTGCCTTCATAGTTTTCGAACAGCCTTTTATAGTTGGGCTCAAGAGATTTGAAAATATCAAGCATGGTAACGTTTCCCTTGAACTTGCCATTGGCGTCAACGACAATAACATCTCTGTGGGCGTGGCGGCCATCTGATTTGTTTTTTTCCAGAACGTGGAATACATCATAAACGGTAGCCGTTTCGTTGATGGTCACATAGTCGGGTAAGGGGATCATAACCGTTTTTATTATAATGTCTTTCATATCTCTCATATCTCTCTCCTCAAAAGGTTATATATGAAATTTAAAATAACTTATTGAATTACGTTCATGTTTCGTTGTGGGTTGAATCTGGGTGTTGATAGACCAGGCCAACCCATGGCTGTTATATGAAAGTCCAAATAAGTTGTTGAATTACGTTCATGTTTTGTTGTGGGTTGAGCCTGGGTGTTGTGTTGATAGGCCAGATCCCCCCATGATTATTATCTAAAATTATATGAGAAAAATATGGGAAGTCAAGCTTTATAGACACTTTGATCCTGCTAAAGTATGAATTAAAAAGATTTTCGGTCATTGATGGGTTGTTTTTTTACAAGATGTACCCTCAACAGGTAATGACTAAAACCCAAGGAGGTTGTGATGCCCTAGGTTAATAATAAGATTACAGATGAAAATGCGACAAAAGAACAGAAACTTATTAATATCGAAACCCTTATAAATGAATTCGTTGACTACTCTCACTCGCCCTGTCTGTCGAAAATTTCAGATTGATTGATGCCGGCCGGCGTATGACTCTGCCACCTGTTTTTGGAATTTGGGCGGAAATATGATGTCAAATAGCCAGTTGAACCCCAGGGCGTAGAGGGGGACAAAACAGGCCATGGAAATATCCAACAACAGGGCCTTGTGGAAGGAGAGGTC
>JAQYWJ010000163.1 GCA_030145005.1 Desulfobacter sp.
CCTTTAACGTCATATCGTCCTGAAGTGCTTTTTTGGCGATCCGGGCGGCATTGTCATATCCGATGTGCGGTGCCAGTGCTGTGACCAGCATCAGGGAGTCTTTCAGGTGGCGTTCAATCACCGGGATGTTCGGGACAATACCGGCCAGGCAATGGGATGTAAAAGAGGAGATGGTGTCGGCCAAAAGCCTAACAGACTGAAGCAGATTATGGATGATAACCGGTTTAAATACATTGAGTTCAAAGTTCCCCTGGCTGGCGGCAAAGCCGATGGCCGCATCATTTCCCATGACCTGGCAGGCAACCATGGTGGCTGCTTCGGCCTGGGTGGGGTTTATTTTTCCGGGCATGATGGAGCTGCCCGGCTCATTGGCCGGAATATTGAGTTCTCCGATGCCGCATCTGGGACCGCTGGCAAGCCACCGGACGTCATTGGCGATTTTCATCAGATTGGCAGCCAGCCCTTTGATTGCACCACTGGTAAAGACGATCTGGTCATGTCCGGTGAGACCATGGAAGGTGTTTTTAATCTGTCTGAACGGATGGCCGGTTACCCTGGCAAGTTCTTCTGCCACGGCTTTTCCAAAACCTTGGGGCGCATTTAATCCTGTCCCCACCGCTGTTCCGCCAATGGCCAAGGGATAGAGTGTTTCCAGGGACTGCAAAATCTGCTCCCGGCTGCCTTGGATCATGGCTTCCCATCCACTGATTTCCTGGCCAAGTGTCAGCGGGGTAGCATCCTGGAGATGGGTGCGTCCGATTTTAATGATCTGTGAAAACTCACGGGATTTCTTTTCAAGGGTCAGACGCATGCGGTCAACGGCGGGAAGCAGGGTGTCATGAATCTCAAAGACCGCCGCAATATGCATGGCAGCCGGGAATGTGTCATTGGAACTTTGGGATTTGTTCACATGGTCATTGGGGTGGATGGGTCTGGTATCATCGAGTTTCCCACCGTCAAGAAGGGCGGCCCGGTTGGCAATAACTTCATTTAAATTCATATTGGTCTGGGTGCCGCTGCCGGTCTGCCAGACGTGAAGGGGAAACTGGCTGTCGTGATCCCCTTCCAGGATTTCATCGCAAACCCGGATAATAAGATCTGCCTGATGATCATCCAGTAACGTCATCTGTTTGTTGACGGCGGCACAGGCTTTTTTAAGTCGTGCATAGGCATGGATCAGGGCTTGTGGCATCAACTCCCGACCAATGGTGAAATTCTGCCGACTACGTTCGGTCTGGGCGCCCCACAATGCGTCTGCGGGCACCTGGATTGCGCCCATAGTATCATGTTCGGTTCGATTCGCCATCTATTAACTCCTCCTTTTGGCCCTTATTTAGGAAGGGCGGGTCTGTTGTGTCGGTTCCGGGAATGATGAACTCCCTTACAATCTGTCCGTCGGGAGCTGTGAATATAACAGCTTGCCGGAGCAAGATCAAATCCCTGGGGCCACTGCGAGTCCTGACAAATAGACTATTGTCCCTCGATCAAATATGTTACATATAAACAGTCATGGGCTGACCTGCTCCATCAACACTTAAGTTCAACCCATAACTAAATATGAAAGAAATTCAATAAGTTATTTTGATTTTCAGATAAAAAAAGTGTTAAATTCACACAGAATAAAATATAATCTTTAATCAGAATTAATCGAAAGGATATTATATTAATGGCAGATAAACAACAGCCAAACGGAGACCTGCTTCTTCGAACCCAGACAATGCCGGCGGATACCAACCCGAACGGAGATATTTTTGGGGGATGGGTCCTGTCCCAGATGGATATTGCAGGGAGCATCCTGGCCAAAGAGGTTACGTGTGGACGTGTGGTAACCGTTGCTGTGGAAGGCATGAAGTTTATCGAGCCCATTCAGGTGGGAGATATCTTTTGTTGCTACGGTTACGTGGAAAAAATAGGAAACACTTCAATTACAGTGAAGCTCGAAGTGTGGGTCAAACCTATACTGCTGGACTCCTGCGGTGTGGAGCGTTTTAAAGTTACGGAAGCCAGATTCGTGTATGTTGCCATTGATGATGAGCACAAAAAAAGGCAAATTCCCAAAAAGTGAAACAGTCGATGTATGTTTCCGGGTCATCGGCCATGTAAAAATAACAGGAGGTAAGGAGATATTATGAACTTTGATCAAATTACCAAAAACAGACGGTCCATCAACTTTTTTGACCCTGAAAAAGAAATCCCCCAGGAAATGATTAAAAAAATGGTGGGACTGGCCAGAGACACACCGTCCAGCTTTAATCTCCAGCCCTGGAACCTGATTATTCTTCAGGACAGGGATCAAAAAGAAAAGCTCAAAGCCCTGGCCTGGGACCAGCCCAAAGTCGTTGAAGCCCCAGTAACCATGATTGTGCTGGCAGATAAGGAAGGATGGAAACAGGGCCATCCCGGATTTGAACGGACCTGGCAGGAGATGGTCAAAACCGGCATGCCCGAAACGCAACGGGATTGGTTCCTAAACGCCACAAGCGGCTTATACAACTGGAGCCCGGATGCCAACCTGGCCTTTGCTGCCAAAAACGCGGGATTCTTTGCCATGAGCCTGATGTATGCCGCTGTAAGTTTAGGGTTTGATTCCCATCCCATGGACGGATTTGACCATGAAGGCGTAAAAAAAGCATTTAATATCCCTGACAGATACTGGATTCCATTGCTGCTTGCCGTGGGATACAAAAAGCCCGGGCTTGTACTTGATCCGCCTAAATGGCGTAAGACCTATGATGAGATTGTTGTTGAATTTTAAAAAAGTAACATATGATATAGATGACGTTGCTGCACCATAGGGAACCCACCCGGAAAAGGAAAGTTCTGTCCCCGGGCCGGGTCTCCATGCTCAGTTATGCCGTATTGATACTGCTTGGCGCGATTTTACTTCTTTTGCCCGCATCCACTGAAAAAGGACATTTGGACTTTATTGATGCACTTTTCACATCAGCTTCCGCCGTGTGCGTTACAGGGCTGATCGTGGTGGACACCGCTTCAACATTTACCTTTTTCGGAAAAGTAGTCATCATGGTGCTGATCCAGGCCGGCGGCATCGGCATCATGGTTTTGTCCACCATGTTCCTGCTCACCCTTGGCAAGCGGGTGAGCATGACCGGCCGGCAGATGCTCTCGGAGACCTACAGTTACGGCCAGGGAAAGAATGTATATTCACTGATTAAAGAAATAGTGATCTTTACATTTATCATTGAGCTGATCGGAGCGGCATTGATGCTGCCGGATTTTCTTTACAGGTTCCCTGTGGGCAAGGCCATCTACTATGCGGCATTCCATTCGGTCAGTGCGTTCTGCAACGCAGGATTTTCTCTGTTTCCGGACAGTTTCACCCGGTATAGCGGCAGCTGGCTGATCAACCTTGATATCTGCTTTCTTATTATCACCGGCGGGATCGGGTTTATTGTCATGGCGGAAATCCGGCAAAAATGTTCATTTTCAAAACGCTGCCGGTCAAAACTCAGCCTGCATACACGGCTTACGCTGACTGCTACATTGATCCTGCTGGCCGGCAGCACGCTGCTGTTTTTTGTCCTGGAATGGTCCAACACACTTAAGGATCTGCCCCTGCACACCAAATTTCTGGCCTCTTTTTTCCAGGCCGTGAATACCCGTACAGCCGGATTCAATACCCTTGACATTGGCAGCCTGGCCAATGAAACGCTTTTTATCAGCATTCTTCTGATGTTTGTGGGCACAGCCCCCGGCTCCTGCGGCGGCGGGGTCAAGGTAACTACAATATCCGCCATCGCCATCCTGGGATATTCCAGATTCCGGGGACAGGAACATCCCCATATTTTTTACCGCAGGATATCTGATGCAAGTATATCAAAGGCGGTGAGCCTGATTCTCATCAGTATGCTGGTGATTGTCATCAGCGTGGTGCTGCTCCAGCAGACGGAAATCGGGGATGTCTCCCATCATCTGACCCGGGGCTCCTTTCTTGAAATTTTTTATGAAGTGGTCAGTGCCTTTGGCACCGTGGGACTGTCCACCGGTATTACGTCCGGATTTTCAGGGCTTGGCAAACTGATTATTATATGTATCATGTTCATCGGGCGCTTAGGCCCCATGGGTATTGCCATTGCAATAAGCAGAAAAAGCAAACCAAGTAAATTTTCCTATGCCCAGGAAAATATAATGATCGGTTGAAAAAATAGTGACCGGTTAAAGGACGATTTATATGAAACAGTTTCTGATTATCGGCTTGGGAAATTTCGGGTTTTACCTGGCCACCGATTTATACCGCAAGGGTCATGATGTCATGGCCATAGATAAAAACCCTGTTCTTGTACAATCCATTAAAGACCATGTCACCCAGGCGGTGGTTGCGGATGCCACGGATGCCGGCACCTTTAAAGAGCTTGACGTCAAAAATGTAGACACCGCCGTGGTGGGCATTGGCTCCGTGCTCGGGGATTCCATCCTTGCGGTGCTCAACCTTCAGGAAATTGGTATCGCGCATATTGTGGCCAAAGCCATCAGTGATCCTCACAAAAAAGTTTTGGAAAAGCTAGGCGTTAAAAACATCCTCTTCCCGGAAAAAGATACGGCCCTGTCCATGGCAAGAAAACTGGACAACCCCAGCCTCATAGATTATCTGCCGTTTATGGAAGGGTATGCCATCATCGAGCTTACCGTGCCTGAAAAATTTGTGGGCAAAACTCTTAAACAAATTGACCTGACAAATAGATACGGTGTTCAGATCGTTGCGATAAAAGGCATGGACGCTGAGCATACACTGTTCTCCCCCAAAGCTGATGACATTTTAAACCAGGAAGATATCCTGATTCTCCTTGGACCGGAGAAAGGCCTTGATACCCTGAAAACCGCCACCAAAAAATAGTAGACATGGCCTTTGCACCGCCCACCAGGGGGCAGTCATCCAAGCAGGTTGTGTTGCAAAAAATCTTTCGGGGTTAAAGAAGGGCTTTGATTGGATCCTTTTTACGTGGCAAGCTCAAACAGATTTTCGATGAATTTAATCTGATTTTTAACATCTCCTTTTTTAACCCCTTCAACCTGTCCATTTCGAATCATGTGCATCGTCTCATACCCCCTCCTCCAAGCCGTGTGAAAGGATTGAAAGCCGAGGCCGGGTTTAACCCGCCGCTTGATAAACCGATGATCCTGTTCAACGATATTGTTCAAGTACTTGATTTGTCTGACTTCACAAGCTTCCGGAAG
>JAQYWJ010000164.1 GCA_030145005.1 Desulfobacter sp.
GAATAAATATTTGTTTAAAAATAATTAGTTGACAATTAAAGGGACATTATGATAGTTGGTGACGGTTTATTTTTCCCGTTTTATATAAGACCGGTTTTATTTGAAATTAAATACCAATGACAAACGGCGCCCTGGAAATGACAGTCAAAACCGGGAAAATATGGTTTTGAAACGCTTTTATAATACAAACTCCGGCTTAAAAATAAGTTTTTAAGGGTACAGGAATTTATAACACTATATATTTATAACACTATATAATAATGAAACAGGAAGACGATTATGATTTGTACAACTGTTAGAGAAGGCCAGGATTGTGTATTCATGACAGCCCAGGGCTGCAGCTATAACGAAGGCAGCTGCTTTCCCATTATTGATGAATGCAAGGGATGCCAGAGAAGCGCCGAGTTTGCCATCGGCGTTTACTGCACTGCTGCACCTGATCCGTCTTTGAAGTGGAAAAACGGCAACTGCAACATGGCCACCCATGTTAAAACCGCCACCGAAACCAAAAAACAGAAACTTAACCCCATCAAGGCATCCAAACGAAGATAACGCAACTGATTCAATGCACGTAAAAACTCTGCAGTTTTCCCTGGACTTCCTTCGGTCTGACTGCAGGGTTTTTTTTTTAGGTGCGGACATTTATTTTATTGAATTGGATAATACTATAATTTACAGGTTAAATCATGAATCCTATTGCCCAGGAATTGAATAACATCATTGAACAGGCTGCTCCCCATGTATATGAAATGCTCTCTGACATGGGAAAAAAAATGTTTTTCCCAAAAGGTATTTTAACCCAGAGCGCTGAAGCAAATGTAAAGGCGGACAAGGTCAACGCCACCATCGGCATCGCAAAGCAGGGTAGTTGCGTTTTAAGTCTTTCTTCCGTGACAAAGTACATTACACAGATTGAACCGAATAATTACCTGCCCTATGCTTCCTCATTCGGTCTACCTGAGCTGCGCAACAAATGGCTTAAGGAAATGTATGTTAAAAATCCGTCACTTGAGGGAACTGCCGTCAGTCTGCCCGTGGTCACATCCGGCATTACCCATGGGGTTTCCATCTTGTCGGATATGTGGGTAAATGCCAATGATGTTATTGTCATGCCGGATATGATATGGGGCAACTACGATATGATTTTCCGTGTCCGCAATAGTGCCCGGTTTGCTACATACAAATCCTATGACGATGCCATGACCCATTTTAACCTGGATGATTTCGAGCGTGTGATCAGGGAAGAGGCGGCACAAAATGACAAGATCATTGTCATGCTTAATTTTCCCCACAACCCAACCGGATATACCCTGAGCAAGAAAGAGGCGGCCCGTGTTGCAGAAATTCTCATTGATGTGGCACAAAAGGGCACGAATGTCGTGGCCGCCTGTGATGACGCTTATTTTGGGCTGTTTTTTGAAGAGGAATCATCCAAACAGTCTCTGTTTGCCAAAATTGCCGGTAAAACAAGCCGGCTTTTGGCCATTAAGCTCGACGGGCCCACCAAGGAAGATTATGTCATGGGATTAAGAACCGGGTTTACCACTTACGGGGTTGCCGCAGATGACAACCTTGACGGGGTATATGAGGCCTTAGAAAAAAAGACAGCCGGATGTATCCGGGGCAATATCTCAAACTGCTCCCATTTAAGTCAGACCATTCTTGTCAAATCCATGAAAGATGAAAACTATGAAACCTGTAAACAGGAGAATTTTAACCTGCTAAAATCCCGGGCCTTTGCCATCAAAGAGGTGCTCAAAGATCCCAAGTATGCGGATGGATTTGATGTCTATCCGTTTAATTCAGGATATTTCATATGCATTCGTGTAAAGGGTGTAAATGCAGACGAGTTAAGGCTTCATCTGCTTGACAATTATGGTACCGGCCTGATCTCCATTGGAGAAGACAATCTTCGGGTGGCTTTTTCATGTCTGGAGGAAAAGGATGTGAAAACTTTATTTGACATTATTCTTTCAGGGATCAATGATCTGAGAAAGTAAAAATTTTGATGGGATATGACAACGGGGGCGGATTAAAAATATGGAGGTAATATTGGCGTTAACCTGAACCGGAAACTGAAAATATCCGGATAATCCTGGTGCTTAAGAGATATTTGACCTGATTCTCGTCAGGTGACGATTTTGCCGGGACAAGCGATGCAGGGCACAAAAATGAATATAAGCAGAAAAAATGATGTCGATCTCAAATATGCCGGCAAATGGGTGTTTTATTTTGTTCTGATAGGCGTCATGTCAGGCCTTGGGGCGGTTCTGTTTCATTACCTGTGCGGCCTTGGCATGCATTATTTCATGGATATGATGGCCGGATACAGGCCCCAAGGACCTGCAGGCGAACATCTGCTGCTGCCCCACACCGATACACCGTTCAACAGATGGGTGTTATTATTTTTACCGGCGTTGGGTGGCCTTGTTTCCGGGTGGCTTGTTTATACCTTTGCTCCGGAGGCAGAGGGGCATGGCACGGATGCCGCAATAGACGCCTTTCATCACAAGGGCGGCATTATCCGGTCACGGATTCCAATCATCAAAACCATTGCCTCCACCATCACGCTGACCACCGGCGGTTCAGGGGGCAGGGAAGGTCCCATTGCCCAGATCGGGGGGGGATTCGGTTCTTTTCTGGCCACCCGGTTCAACCTGTCCGAACGGGAACGGTGCATCATGATGGCCGCAGGTATTGGTGCCGGTGTGGGCAGTATCTTCAGAGCGCCCCTGGCCGGCGCACTTTTTGCCGCAGAAGTGCTTTACCGTGATCCTGAATTTGAGTCTTCGGTCATCATTCCGGCAGGTATCTCCTCTGTGGTGGCCTATTGCACCTTTTGTCTGTTTTTCGGATGGGGATCGCTTTTTGAGTCCCCGGCATTTAAATTTCAAAATCCGCTGCAACTTGGTCCCTATCTTGCCCTTGCCGTAGTTCTTGTCCTCACCGGCGTTTTATATATTAAAGTGTTTTATGGGATTACAAACCTGTTTAAGGCACTGAAGATCCCAAACCATATCAAACCTGCTGTTGGCGGGCTTGTGACCGGCGTCATCGGCTTTTTTATGCCCTATACCCTGGCGTTTGGATACGGTATGGCCCAGGAAGCCATTTTCAACCAGGTGGCCATCCCCGTGCTTTTGGCACTTGCCCTGGGAAAAATTTTTACCACGTCTTTTTCCATTGGATCCGGCGGGTCCGGCGGTGTATTTGGACCTTCGGTTGTCATCGGCGGGGCCATGGGCGGGGCAGTGGGGCAGTTTTTTCATATGTTTATGCCCACGGTTGTAACCCAGCCGGGCGCCTTTGTCATCGTTGGCATGGCAGGTTTTTTCACGGCTGTGTCCAACACCCCCATATCCACCATTATATTTGTCAGTGAGATGACCAACTCCTATCATCTTCTGCTGCCAAGCCTTCTGGTTTGTTCGGTGTGTTATCTTTTGTGCACAAAATGGTCGATTTATGAAAATCAGGTAAAATCGCGAGTTGATTCGCCGCTTCATGCCGGTGAATTTATGATAGATATTCTTCAAACCATAAAAGTGGAGAAACTCAAACACTTGATCAAGAACGTCAGATGCCTAAACCAGGACATGCCTTTCAGTCAGTTTAAAAAAATATTTCAGACCACCAAACAACACTATTTTCCCGTTATGAAAGGCCAGGGGGAATTATGCGGCATTTTTTCCTCCACAGATGTCCGGGAGGTCCTTTTTTCAAGTGATCTTGAGCAACTGGTCGTCATGAAGGATATTATGGTATCCAGTATGATTACAACCACCTTGTCCGAAGATTTGAACACGGTACTGCTCAAACTTACAAAGAAAAATATTGATGCGCTGCCTGTGGTCGATGAAGATGATCCGGGTAAATTCATCGGCATGATTTACCGCCGTGACATCATTGCCTATTATAACCTTCATGTGGCCAGAATCCGGGAGTCCGAATGATAATTTCCTAATTAGTGCCTGAACGGAAACCTGTGTTTGGACGAAAAGTTGCCCAGATGCAAGGCGCAGAAAAATTTGTAACCGGAGCAACCTCATGGTTGTGAGGATTGCAAATTTTTCTGCAACGCCGCAGGTGGGTGACTTTTCGTCCAAACACTAATTAATAATTGACCTGATGCAGAAAAAGCCCCCTTGACGGAGCAGTAGCCCCGGCAAGGGGGCGTTCACACGAATAGAGTATTTGATTGAACATTTCCGGACTAATCCGTCCTGTACCGGCATCTTTTAGGGTACCCACGATATTTCGGACCATGTTTTTTAAAAATCCTGTGGCGCAGATACAAAATTCCAGCCGATCGTAAGGCTTTTTTGTCCAGCTTGCACTGAAAATCGTTCTTACGGTGGAAGATCTTGGACTGCCCGTATTTTCAAAGGCTTTAAAATCATGTTCGCCCACAAGATATTCACAACACTGATTCATGGCGTCAATATCCAAAAACGGCTTTACATGCCATAAATAATCCCGGCCAATGGCTGTGGGGATTTCCCTGTTTAATATGTAATACCGGTACTCTTTGGAACGAACATGGTACTGGGCATGGAAATCAGGATCTGCAAGCCGGCAGTCGTGAATCACAATGGGAGCGGACATAAGGCTGTTCACCCCTTTTTGAATGATATCAGGGGTAAGACGGGTTTTTGCATGGAAATGGGCCACCTGGGCCCGGGCATGAACGCCTGCATCCGTACGTCCGGAACCATGAATCTTAATGTCCTGGTTTAGAATCATGGATAATATACGTTCAAGCTCACCCTGGATGGTGGGTTTATCAGCCTGGCGCTGCCACCCGAAAAAAGCGGTGCCGTCATAGGCCGCTATAATTTTGAAATTTTTTGTCGGGTTATCCGGATTTTCAACTGTTTTAGGCATTATGTAGTATGGCCTTTTTTAAAAAACAGACAAGCATCCAGAAAATTATCTTCAGATGATTCCATATTTTTTCCCTTCTACTGGATATTTTGCACATACAAATAATCTGCCCAATCATGTTTGTCAATCCAAAGCCATGGTTCCCAGAAATTTTAACTTTGGCAAAATTAGGGTCGGTATATATTTTTCTTGAAATTCACAGGGCGTTGGTTTATAGTTTGCTTTTAAGCAGACCGACCGGTCTCCCTTGT
>JAQYWJ010000165.1 GCA_030145005.1 Desulfobacter sp.
AAATCCTTATTTAATCGAATTCATCACACCGTCAGGCACCCCGGGACTTAAATGTCCCAGGGTTTCATGCACCTATTCCCAGGACAACCTGCTGGCACCCGTTCAGCACATGGCCGCAACTGCAGCACCAACAGCGCCTCTCCCCAAAAAGAAAAAGCTGGTCAGACGCGTCAAACGACGGCGATGAACATTGCCCAGATATATAAAATTATGAATACCGGAAAGCTGAATCAGGCTAAAAATTTTCGGTACCTTACCATTGTTTTTTAGCTTGATTTGTTATAGAAATTTTTAATTGTGTCGGTCTGACAATTTAATTTTAAGGCATCAGACCTTGATAAATATCACCTGAGATACAGAGCCAAAACCCTGTCAGACAAAAAATGAAGCCAATATTTTTTATAATTTTAATAGGTTTAATAATACTAGTAACGTTCCAGGTATATGCCCTGATCAATCCGATTACTGATACACCAGAGGCACAACTGTCCTCAAATAGCCCAAAGACAGACTATACCCATCTACAATCAAAATCTAATCGTTTTGAACCTCTTAAACGAAATAAAATCATCGAAAAGGTTACCCTGCGAAATCTTTTCAAGGTAGATGTAGACGGTAAAAACAACAAAGCACCTGAACCCGTGAGCCTGCATCTTGAGAAGACCAAGCTGGAACTGACCCTTTGGGGTACGGTAACAGGGCAGAAAACGGAAAATGGCTGGGCCGTAATAAAGGATCTTAAAACAAAACAGCAGGATCTATACCGGGTCAATGATAAAATTCAGGGTGCCACCATTAAATCCATATTACGCAACAAGGTAATTTTAACCGTAAACGGTAAGGATCAGATTCTGGAAGTTGATGCAGAGTCGCCGCCCTTTCTTGACCGGAAACGCAGGCCTTCCGGCAGACCTTCCAGGCCCAGGCCCCCGCAGGATCACAGGCCGGACCAGAAGGAGGTGGAGGATATGTTAAATGCGGTATCAAAATCAAATCAATTGTTTAAAACCCGACCCTATGTCAAAAATGGCGAAGCGTCAGGTGTTATGATTTACAGCATTAAGAAAGACTCCGTGGCCCAGCTGTTAGGCCTTCGAAACGGAGATATTATCCAGGCCGTCGACGACGTTGAAATTGAAGATCCCCAAGACCTTAAAACTTTTGAAGACAGCATCGACGACCATTCAGATATGACCATTTCTATCCTCAGGCGTGGAAAACCCAAAGAACTGGTTTTCAGTGAACAGGATAACGCGTATACCATCAATGATGTTGAACCGTAATACACAACGCTGAACCACGGAAAGCACGGAAGAACACGGAAATGAGTTTGATTACGGATCAACTTTGGCAGTTACCCAAAAGTACAGATTGAGTTCTTTGCGCTCTAACTTTCAGTGCTTTCCGTGTCTTCTGTGGTTATAAACAGGAGATATTGAACAATGGATATTCGAAATGCACACCTCCTATTGAAAAATGGTCGTGGATCGATCGTTTTATATTTCAAGGGATTAGTATATTGTTAAATGAACTTTGTGGATCTCTGATTCTATTGGTTTTATACATTTTCATGTTAAGTTCGCCGCCTAAAGTGCTTTGGGCCCAGGAGCCAACCGAAAACAACGAACCAGACACCAATCCCGTGATTAAATTTTATCAGGCGCACATATCCGGCATTGACGGCAACCGCTGCCCCATGTATCCGAACTGCTCACAGTATTGTGCCCAAGCCATCCAAAAACACGGATTTGGCCTGGGCTGGATTATGGCCTGCGACCGTCTGCTCAGATGCGGCAGGGATGAAGTTCGCCTGTCTCCCCATGTCAGGGTCAATGGGCGCGAATTAATATTTGACCCGGTTAGTGCCAATGATTTCTGGTGGTTTTCACCCAAAGCGTCTGCCATTGAAACCAATTTACCGAAGGAAAAATTGTATCATTCAAATCCCGGCCGGATGTCGGATTTGAATTCGGACCAGCAAAAATGAAGCATCTGCTGGTTTACCTGACCGCCCTTGCATTATTTTTGGGCTTAAGTTCACCAGATGCTCACGCGCTTTCCAAAGATCGCCCCGGCCTTTTTATTACGGCAGACATGCAGTTTGACTATGCCCAGACACTTTTTGAACAAAAAGATTTTACTGCGGCCCAGGTGGAATTCAAACGGTTTATCCATTTTTTCCCCAAAGACCCCAGGCATGACCGTGCCGATTATACCGCAGGCGTTGCCCTGTTTCGCTCGGGGCAGCACTATGAGGCGGCCAAACGGTTTGATACAATTATCCGGCAATCCAAAGATATAGACAGTCCATGGGCCCGCCAATCCTGCTTTATGCAGAGTCAAGCCTTTGAGGCCATGGGCAACACAGGTTATGCCCAGGTTGTGCTTCAAAATTATTTAAAACTGACCCGGGATACCGATACAAAAGACCGAATATACCTGGAACTTGCCCGCATGCATATCCAGAACACCGCGACCCCGGGAAAAGATGAACTTGCCGGCGCCCGTAAAAACCTGATGCTGATCAGTCCTGAAAAACAGCGGGAATACAACGTAACAAAGCAACTGGAAGCCATTGACAATGCCGTGAATGCGCCGACAAAAAGTCCTGTCCTTGCAGGAATTCTGGCCATTATCCCCGGAGGGGGCATGCTCTATTGTGAACGGTATAAAGACGCCTTTATCAGTTTCTGTTTTAATACAGGATTGATTTGGGCCGCATACACGGCCTTTGACCATGACAACCCCGCCCTTGGCGGTGTCATTACCTTTGTGGAGACAGGCTTTTATTCAGGCAATATTTATGGTTCCATAACAGCAGCCCACAAATACAACAAAGCCGCCCAGGTAAAAATTCTGAACAAAACCTTTGACTTTGAACCGGGGTTTAATCCGGTAAATAAATCTTTTTTTCTGAGATTAACGCACGGTTTTTGAATAACAGTCATGGGCTGAACCTGGTTCAGGGATTGACATCCCCCCCTTACCGGCGTAGTATCCTCAACGTTCTCAGGGCGGGGTGAAATTCCCCACCGGCGGTAACCTGGAAATTTGAGGTCAAATTCCAGGAAAGCCCGCGAGCGCTTTGCAGCTTTTTGCGCAAAGGTCAGCAGATCTGGTGAAACTCCAGAGCCGACGGTTACAGTCCGGATGGAAGAGAATAAGCAAAAAACACAAGACCATTGCGCTTACAGATTACTGACGGCTTTTGTCGACAAGTACTGGTATGGTAATGGATGGTGTCATCTTGCCTTTTTTATTCCCACGCCCTGATTCATGTATTAATTTATAACGATTACCAAGGAGTTGAATCATGAATCAGAATCCTTTAAAACAGTTTGGAAATTCCCAGCAGCGTTTACAGGCCGGACTTGAAGCCCTTCGCCGGGGCTCAGGCGTTTTGGTGGCCGACGATGAAAACCGGGAAAATGAAGTGGACCTAATTTTTGGGGCACACACCCTTAAAGTGGACCAGATGGCTATGCTCATCAGGGAATGCAGCGGCATTGTCTGCCTGTGTCTTCCCCGGGCAAAGGTTGCACACTTAAACCTTGTTCCAATGGTAAAAAACAACACAAGCCAATACCAGACTGCATTTACAGTATCCATTGAAGCGGCCCAAGGTGTCACCACGGGAGTTTCTGCCCGGGACCGCTTAACAACCATTCAGGCCGCCATTGCCGAAGATGCAGTCCCGGAAAATCTAAATTGCCCCGGCCATATTTTTCCGTTACAGGCAAAACCCGGGGGCGTCCTTGAACGCGCCGGCCATACCGAGGCCACAGTTGATCTAATGACCCTGGCGGGTTTGCCCCCATACGGGGTTTTGTGTGAACTTACAAATCCCGACGGAACCATGGCCAGGCTCCCTAAAGCTGCACAATTTGCCATAGACAACCGTTTTACAATGCTCACAGTTGAAGATATTATAAATTACAGACTTGGGGTACAAAGTGTTAAAGCATCATAATTGGCTCATCTGTTATAGATCCTTGTTCGTCAATTCATTAAAAAGTTTTGACTTTATTCATAAACCTGTGCTAAATATTTAAATATATTGTGCTATTTTGCTCTTAAATAGGTAATGTTCAATAGTTCGGCTGAAATTCGTTGATTTAATTTAATATTCAGAGACGTTACTCAAATATCTAACAGTATTATTGAACTGTATTCTTACGTTAAGGGGCTCGGAAAAAATAATTATCACAAATTTTTTGCCGAGCCCCTAAGAGCCTGTTTGATAATTAGGGGATCGAAGCGAAATCTCATGAAAACAAGAACCAATTTTCACAAATTTTCTGTTAATAGTCGGACTATTGACAGAAAATTTGGGGGAATTGGGGCCATTTTCATGTGATTGCAGCCGATTCATCAATTACCAAACAGGCTCTAAGTTCTATTTCCCGTTACATAGCAATTTCCATGGGTAATTTTACGGAATCTTAACCATACGGAGGAAACATCATTGAACGATTTTTTAAAAAATATGAGAAATTCCGGTAAAAAGAAAACTTCGCTCGTTAGAAAAAACATGGACAGCAACTATGTTACGCCTGAAGAACAGCGTATTCCAAAGGACAGGCGATCTTCTGCCTTTAACCGGTCAAGTTCCATTCCGGAAAAAGAAGCAAGGAAACAGGAATTCAGAGACCTGATCCCGGTTATTGCCGAAAACACCACGCAACTGGTCAAAGAAATGGGCCGTATAGCAGCGGTAAGTGAGATGATCATGGAATCCCAGATACGCCAGCAAAATACCATGGCTGATTTTTTTGAATCCTTGAAAGTACTTATGGCACACAGGCAAAGCCCGGATGACATGCAAACGGCAACAACCAGCTATGCCTCAGGCACCCATTACACCAAGGATGACATCATTTCCATCATTAACAGAATGCGGGATCAGGGCGCCACATTTGCCACGATTGCTGAATATTTAAGCGACAAAGGTATTCCGACCTTTTCCGGCAGGGGGCACTGGCATGCCCAGACCATCCACAGGCTTTGCAAACAGATTTAATTTTTTTTATATGAAAGAACGTGTAACTTTTTAATTTCTTTCATGTTTTGTTGTGCCCGTCAGGGCATGGCCGTTATTCCGATCTTATTTAAATTGTTGGGCCTTAAGATT
>JAQYWJ010000166.1 GCA_030145005.1 Desulfobacter sp.
AATTTTCCAAGGCCCTAAAGAAATCGAAGAGATGGCTCAAAATTATCTCAAGATGTTAGGATATTCAATGGTCCTCAACTTTCGGCGGCTGCCGAAACTATAATTGGGCGTATGTGCCATCCGGGAATAGCTATCTGGCCTATCAGATCATATTGAACTGGGATTGTTTGTAGTTTTTTCATGCGATTATCCTGCCCCCGCCTCCGGAATTGATTGACAATAAATGGCTTTAACGTTAAATATTAGGGAATTATTGTTACAAATTATAAATGTTTTACACAAAATTTTCATAATTTAAAAAAAGGGTTCAGGTGTTACGCATTTTCCTGAAAAAAATGATTCTGCCGCTTTTGTTTCTGTCCGGCCGGTTATTTATTTTACCCGCCATGTGCCCAGCCGCCCAGGACCAGGATTTAACTGAATTCTCCATTGAAGAACTCATGGACATCAAAGTAACTTCCGTGAGTAAAAAAAGCCAGCGGTTGTCCGACAGTGCTGCAGCAATTTTCGTAATCACCCGCGAAGACATCAGGCGTTCCGGGGTCACCAGTATTCCTGAGGCCCTGCGCATGGCCCCGGGCGTGAATGTAGCACGCATTGATGCCAACAAATGGGCAATAAACTGCAGGGGCTTTAACAGCCGATTCTCTCCAAGTCTTCAGGTCCTTGTTGACGGACGCAGTGTGTATACCCCCAGCTTTTCAGGCGTTTACTGGGAAGTAACAGATGTGCTGCTTGAGGATGTGGATCGCATTGAGGTGATCCGCGGTCCCGGTGCTACCATCTGGGGATCCAATGCGGTCAATGGGGTGATCAATATTATCACCAGGCGAGCCAATGATACCCAGGGCGGTTTCTTACAGGCTTCAGTGGGATCAGTGGAAAAAAACATGGTGGCCGCAAGATATGGCGGCACCATGGGTAAAGGCAAATTCTGGCGGATTTATGCCAAACACAGGGCCAGGGATGAATTTGAGCGTCTTTCCGGAGAAAATGCAGGGGACGACTGGCAGATCAATCAGGCCGGCTTCCGCATGGATGCCCAATTGTCTTTGGCCGACAATTTCACCCTCCAGGGGGATCTCTACGACGGTCATATCCACCAGGATCTCTATCTTTACAGTGAGGCGCCGCCATACATGGATGAATTTCCCGTAAAAACCGATGTATCCGGGGGCAATATCATGGGCCGTTGGACAAAGGTCATTTCCGGAACATCAGAAATGTCTGTGCAGATGTATTACGATGTCATGCAGCGTTCCGAGGATATCCTCAATGAAGACCGGCACAACTTTGATGTGGAATTCCAGCACCGCTTCGGATTGGGTTTTGGGAACGATATTCTCTGGGGACTCAGGCTGCGCCATTTATATGATGATTATTCAGGCTCAAAAGTTGTATTTATGGATCCGGTCAGTACAAATGACTTTCTGTACTCGGCCTTTATCCAGGATGAGATATCTTTACTTGAGGATAAAATCAAATTGACCATTGGTTCAAAATTTGAGCACAACGATTATACCGGTCTTGAAATTCAGCCATCCACAAGGCTATTGTGGACACCTGGTGAACACCACAGATTATGGGCTGCCATTTCCCGGGCCACCCGGATTCCCTCCCGGGTAGAGGCCAATGCCATAGTCTACCTCTCCGGAACAGATATCGACGGCAGTCCGTTTCCTTTGTATACCAGATTCGTGAATAATGAGGATCAAAAGGCAGAAACATTGTGGGCCTGGGAAGCAGGATACCGCTTTATCCCGCAACAAAACCTCTCAATTGATTTGGCACTGTTCTTCAATGACTATCAAAATCTAAGGATCTATTCACCGCAGGGTTCTGAGTATTTTGACGCCGAGAACAAAATATTTATCCAGGATGTTGCACTAAGCAACATGTCCAATGCCCAGTCCTGGGGGGCAGAGATTGCCGTAGAACTGGCTACAGGCAGGAAAGTCAAATGGACCCTGGCCTATTCACTGACATGCCATGATTATGACAATGACCAGGATTTTGAAATTGATTTTGGATTTACAAAACATCAGGTGGCCTTGAGGGGCCGGTTTGATTTGACGGAAAATCTGACCCTGGACGCCTGGCTTAGATATGTGGGCAAAACAAGCGCAAATTACGTATTTTCTGAGACTCTCATCTATGAAATTGACGATTACGCAACCCTGGACCTGCGTATAGGGTGGAGGATCCGGCCGGATCTGGAATTTTTCATGACCGGGCAGAATCTGCTCCAGGACAGCCATCTTGAGTTTGTCCAGGAAGCATTCAGTTATCCTGTGGAAGTCCCCCGCAGCGCCTATGCCGGCCTGACCTATAAATTCTGAGATATGCTGTATTCCCCATGGCAATAACAGCCTTGGGCTGACCTGGTCTATCAACCCCCAGGTTTAACCCACAACAAAACATGAAAATAATTTAACAACTTATTGGGGCTTTTATATAAAAAAATAAGACAGATGCAACCTTTAAAGCATAAAATAATAAAAATATTCATCCCGGCCTGCATCTGCCAGTTTCTATTATGTATTATTGCCATAGGAACCGTCCAATCACAAAACATTGAAGAGTATAGGGTCAAAGCAGCCTTTGTTTACAATTTCACCAAACTCATTCAATGGCCCAAAACGGCATTTGACAGTGACGGGGGAAATTTTAAAATAGCGGTGTTCGGTAATGAATATCTTAAAGAAGGCTTCCAGACCATTGACGGAAAAATCAGTGCCGGACGCGTCATATCCATCCAGTATCCAGACCCCAAAACCAACGATTATAAAAAAACGCTGGCAGAAAGTCAGATTGTATTCATCAGCAGGCATATACGTTTGGATCAGATCTTGCGAATTTTAAGCATTATTGGGGACAGACCGGTTCTCACGATTGGTGAAGTCAAAAATTTCAGCCGGGCCGGAGGCATCATTCAGTTTTTCACAAGAGATGATCAACTCCATTTTGAAGTCAATATTAAAAAAGCCGAGGCACACCAGCTCAAATTCAGTTCCAGGCTGCTTAAACTGGCTGTCATCGTAAATGAGAAATAATAATGAAACCCAAAAAACAATCAAACCATAGCGTCGTTTCCATCAGGACAAAACTGATCCTGACCCTTGGATTTACGGCATTGCTGGCCCTTTTTATGATGGCCGCTTCCATGGTGACCTATGAAACCTATAATGCCAGAAACAATCTGGTTGATGAACTTATATCCATGGCAGACCTGATTGCGTTAAACTCTTCGGTTGCCATGATGTTCAATGACCGGAATGCGGCATTGGAAGACCTAAGAGCCCTGTCTGCAAAACAGGGCATTATCGGCGCAGTCCTTTACGACCCCCATGGCACAATTTACGCTGATTTTTCAAGGGGTGCCATTTCCATTGACACGCTGTCCCATGAAGTCAGACAGATATGCAAACCAGGCATGTCCCCAATTGAAATAATTGCTGCCCAAAAAATTCTCAGCGGATTTACAAACGGCCATGCCCATGTGATCCTGCCGGTCAATTTTAAAGACAATTTTTTAGGAGCCATTCACCTGATTGATGATATGCAGCAAGAGAAAAGAAGACTGTCTGCCTATTATCTGATTGTTGCGGGTATTGTCATCATCTCTTTGGCAGTGGTCCTGATTCTGTCTTCCAAAATGCAGTCCATCTTCACCCGACCATTATTTGATGTTATTGATTCCATGGGGCAGGTGACCCGGAAAAAAGATTATCAGGTCAGGGTAAAAAAATACAGTGACGATGAGTTTGGTGTGCTTGTGGAGCAGTTTAACCAGATGCTTGAAGAGATCCAGGCCAGGGACGAAGCGCTGAATTCATACAGTTCAAGCCTTGAATCCAGGGTCAAACAAAGAACCATGGACCTGACCCAGGCCAAGGAAAAACTTGAATCCACGGTCATTCATCTGGAAAAGGCCCAGAAAAAAGCAGAAGAAGCCAACCAGGTAAAATCCCAGTTCCTTGCCAACGTGAGCCATGAAATCAGAACGCCCATGAACGGCATTATCGGTATGACTGAAATCCTGCTTTCGTCCAAACTTTCCAATGAACAGGAAACATTTGCGATCAATATCCAAAAATCTTCCCAGGCCCTGCTTGCAATCATCAATGATATTTTAGATCTTTCCAAAATTGAAGCGGGCAAACTTGAAGTTGAATCCATTGCCTTTGATATAGGCAGCCTGCTGACGGACATCAAAACACTTTTGATGTCTGTGGCCAGAGAGAAAAATTTACATTTAACCGTTGAAATCCAAAAGGGAGCACACCTTTTCCTGTTGGGCGACCCGACAAGGATCAGGCAGGTGCTGATCAATCTTGTGGGCAATGCCATAAAATTTACAGAAAAAGGCGAGGTAACCATCATGGTGTCCACATCCCTGCCAAAGGACAGTGAATTTCAAAACTTTGGAGGCCAGGGATCCCGGGTTGACCTGACCATCTCCATAAAAGATACTGGAATTGGTATCCCACCTGAAAAACAAAAACTTTTATTTACACCCTTTTCCCAGGCTGACGCCTCTTTTACACGCAAATACGGAGGCACCGGACTTGGCCTTGTCATTTCATCAAACCTGGTGTCACTTATGGAAGGCACCATCAGGTGCACCAGCAAACCGGGACAGGGAAGCATATTCTCCTTTGTTCTTCCTTTAAGAAAGGCAGAACAAAGCGTTAACGAGATCTCTTTGACCGCCCGTGCCCGGCCCCAAAAGACGGATAAGATCAATCTTCATGTGCTGGTGGCCGAAGACAATATCACCAACCAGGATGTTTTTTCAGCCATGCTCGAGACGTTTGAATGCAGGGTGGATATTGCAGCCACGGGTGTTGATGCCATAGATAAGTTCATTTCTTTAAAACCGGACATCATCCTCATGGACTGCCAGATGCCGAAAATGGACGGTTACCAGGCCAGCCGGGACATCAGGAAATATGAAGCAACCCTTGGTACCCATACCCCAATCATCGCCATCACCGCCCATGCCATGGCGGATGACCAGGAGAATTGCCGGGATGCGGGCATGGACGATTTTTTGACAAAACCCTTCATGATGGAAGATCTTTTGGAAATATTAAAAAAATGGAGCCTCCATCTGAATCCGTC
>JAQYWJ010000167.1 GCA_030145005.1 Desulfobacter sp.
CGGCACCCGGCGTTCCGGGATGAAACGCCGGGTGCTGAAAACGGTAAAATGGAAAATACTCCATATTCTATTCAGCCAGCAGATCCCTGATCATCTCCTGGACGAGCTTTGGATTGGCCTTACCCTGGGAGACTTTCATGGCCTGGCCCACAAGGAAGCCCATGGACTTCTTATTCCCGTTTTTATAATTGTCCACCGCAGATGCGTTATCGGAAAGGACCTTGTCGACAAGTTTTTCAAGATCCGCCGCATCAGACACCTGCCTGAAACCGAATTGTTCAACTATCTCTTCGGGCGTGCCGTCCATCTCAAAAAGTTTCTCCAGTACGGATTTGGCCGAATTTGAATTGATCTCATCCCTTTCAAGCAGTTGAATCAGGCCGGCAAACCGCTCAGGCGTAATGTTGGTATCTGCCAGAGTCTGCCCGTGGGCCTTTAATGCGGGAAGCAACTGGGTCGCAGTCCATCCGGCCGTCATGCGGGCGGGGGCACCAATGGTTACAACGGACTCAAAAAATTCGGAAAGGCCGCGCTCTGAACTCATGAGCACGGCTTCGTCGTGGGTCAATGAATAATCCCGGACAAACCGTTTGATTTTCTGGGCCGGCATCTCCGGAAGACGGGATTTCATCTTTTCAAGCCAGGCGTCGGTAAGGACGATGGGCGGGACAGAAGGATCGGGGATGCAAGGCCCCTCGAACTTGGCCCGCATGGCCGTGGTGACGCGTTTTTCAGGATCCCACAGGCGGGTGTGCAACACAACGGATTCATTGTTGTTGACGGCATCGATCTGGCGCTTGATCTCATAGGCAATGGCATCACCTACATGGTGGATGGAATTCATGTTTTTGACTTCCACCTTGGTATTGAGCTGGTCGCTTCCCTCGGGCCGAATGGAAATATTTGCATCGCACCGCATGGTTCCGGATTCCATGCTGCACTCTGCACAGCCCGTATACCGGACCTGGTTTCTGATGGCCTTTAAAAACTCCATGGCATCATAGGGGCTTCGAAAATCCGGTTCCGTGACGACTTCGATCAAAGGTGTGCCGGCCCGGTTGAAATCCACCAGGCTGATGGGAACCCGTCCCTCGGTTTCATGGACCAGCTTTGCCACGTCTTCCTCCATATGGACGTGGTGCAGCCGAAGCTTTTTCGGTTGCCCCTGTTCGTCCTGGATCTCCACCCATCCCTTTCTGGCAAGGGGCTTATGGGCCTGGGAGAGCTGGAATCCCTTGGGAAGATCCGGGTAGTAATACACCTTCTGATCAAAAACACTTTCACTCTGGATCTCACAATTAAGGGAAAGACAGGCAAGGGCCGCCTTTTCCAGAACTTCCCGGCTCAGCACAGGCAGGGCTCCGGGCAGCCAGAGGCAGACGGGACAGACATTGGTATTTGGATCATCACCGGGTAAGTTGGGGCAGTCGCAAAATATTTTGGTGGCCGAGTTCAGCTGAATATGAATTTCAAGACCGATTACCGCTTCATATTTCATGGTTACACCTCCCCTGTAAGGATATCGGATATGCGTCCTGCACGGGCAAGCAATCCAGCATCGTCAAACCGCCGGCCGATCAGCTGAAGGGCTGATTTCGCGGCATCGCCATTTGCAACTTTGGAATTTGTCGTTCCGGGATTGACAGCGCCGAGAATTGAAACCGATGGATTTCCGGTGAGGTTTGCCAGAAGCGTCAATGAGAACCTATCATAAAAATTGGACACCGTGTTTGAATCTTCAGGTCCTGAATCAGGTCCCGATTCAGAAACGGGTCCGGCAGCCACGGGCAGGACGATCAGGTCCACGCTTTCAAAGGCTTTTTCAAGGGATTCCATAAGCCGGGTTCGGATGCGGCAGGCATCCAGGAAGGCATTGTAATCTCTGTATTGAAAATATCCCCCCTGGAAAAGATAGGCTTTGACCAGCGGACCAAAAGATTCGCCCCTGGAATGGATGTACATCTCGTTCCAGTTCTTTACCGAGGCTCCTGTCCTGTGGCCGTAGCGGACGCTGTCGAAGCGGCCGGCACTGGAGGATGCCTCCACGGTGCCAATGACGTTGTGAACAGTCCGGGCAAGGGCAAAATCCTTGATGTTAACAGCCTTGATCTTGATTCCGGCTGTGCTGAATTTTTTCACCGCCTGTTCAAATTCTTGATTTTCAAGCCCCATGGCGGTATGCCAATCCTGGATTACGCCTACGGTCAGCGTGCTTTCCCGGGATGCGTCGGGCTGGTCGAACCCGGACATGACCTGATCAATGCCGGCGGGGTCCATGGAGGGATCACGTTCATCAATCCCGGCCATGGTCCGGACCGTTGTTGAAATTGTCTCAAGGGAGCCGGAAAGAATGCTGCAGCATTCCATGGAGGGGATAAGACTGATAAGGCCGAAACGGGAAATAAGGCCGTAGCTCGGCTTAAACCCGAAGCAACCGGAATTTGCCGCTGCCAGGCGTGCTTCCCCGGTAGTGTCGGTCTTGAGTACGACATCACAAAGTCCTTTGGCCAGGGCATCGCCACAGGTATCCCCGTCAATACCAAGGCCAAGCTCTCCCATGGCGGGTCTTCCTTTAAGCCGGGCACCTGCAGTTCGCAGGCGCGTGATCAAAGAGGCATCTTCCAGGGCGACATAATTTTCAAGGGCCTGGGACTGGGCGTCGGTGGGCCAGTTTTCCACGGATATGCCGGGCTCAACAGCCACACGGGTTTCTGCCATGGGGCCGTCTGATCCCTCTGTCCCGGGCCGAGCTGAGGCATCTATATAGGTAAAAATTTCAGATTCCATAAAAAATCCTTTTGTGTTTCCAAATTATTCGAGTATGCTCGCGACCTTGAAGTAGTCTCCCTTTACGGAAGGCGCATTTTTAAACAGTTCTCCGGTTTCAACAAATGAAGATCTTGCGGCTGTTGTACCCTGCCTGAAACAGTTCCGACCCTGGACCACGGAAATGGCAGGTTCGTATTCAGGCGCAATGCCGGAAACGGCTTCGGCCATTTTTGCCGCATCTTCAAGCGCGCTTTCAATCATGGGGCGTTCTTTTTCCTCAAGTCCGATCCTGGAAACCCAGGAGATATAATCAATATCCTCCTCTCCCCGGTCCGAACCCGGCAGCGCTTCGGTTTTTACAAGATCCAGCAGGCCCAGTTCCTCCAACTGCTCATGGGCAACCAGGGACGGTGCTTCGGTGAGGGGGCAAAACGCACTCCTGTTCTTGGGAAAGGCCGTTACCTCCCGGATGGACGGGCTCTTAAGGATCATGGCCACCACCCGGTCCATGCCAAGGGCAAGCCCGCCGTGGGGGGGCGGTCCGAAATCCAGGGCCTGGAGGAAAAAGCCAAATTTTTCCTTTGCCTCTTCAGGGGAGAGTCCCAGGGCAGAGAATACTTTTTGCTGGGTGGCCGGGTCATGGATACGGATACTGCCGCCGCCCAACTCCTCACCGTTGACCACGATATCATAGGACCGGGACAAAAGAGACAGCATGTCTTCCATATCGGCGGGATCAAAGTCGGTCCGATCCGGTGCAGTAAATGGATGGTGGCTGGAGGTAACCCCATCGTCCGTATATTCAAACAATGGAAAATCAGTGACCCAGACCGGCTTAAACAGATCTTTGGGGATCATATCAAGACGAGCCGCCACATGAAGTCGGAGGCGTCCAAGGGCGAGATTGACCACCTCCAGAGACGGATCGGCTATGATGAGAATCACGTCGCCGTCCGCAGCATCGAACCGGTCAATAATGGCGCGCTGTTCCTGGTCGCTGAAAAACTGGACAATATTTGAATCAAGCCTGTCTCCGGTCACGCGCATCCATGTCATGCCCTTGGCGCCGAAGCCGGGAACGATCTGTTTTGCATATTCGTTCTGGAGAACGTTTTTGCTCAGGCTCTCCGAGGCCTGTTTGACATTAATGCCCTTGATCACCCCGCCCCGCTGAAGGATCTGCTTAAAGATGCTGTAGTTGGTTTGTATGAAAATATCGGTTGCCTCGACAAAATACATTTCAAACCGTAGGTCGGGCCGGTCCGACCCGGTCTTGTCCATGGCATCCTGCCAGGTCATGCGGGGAAAGGGCCGTGGCAGGCAGGTTCCGCCGACTTCAAACATCCGGTATAACAACTCTTCAATGAGCTCAAAGATAAATTCCTCATCAATAAAGGAGGCTTCAAGGTCCAGCTGGGTAAACTCGGGCTGGCGGTTGGATCTCAAGTCTTCATCCCTGAAGCACCGGGTGATCTGGTAATATCGTTCAAGCCCCGCCACCATGAGGAGCTGTTTGAACAGCTGTGGAGACTGGGGCAGCGCATAGAAATGCTTTGGATTCATCCTGCTGGGAACCAGATAATCCCTTGCGCCTTCCGGCGTGCTCTTGGTCAAAACAGGAGTTTCAACTTCTATAAACTCATTTTGCTCCAGAAATGCACGAACACAGGCATTGATTTTATGCCGCTTGACGAGAAACTGCTGCATACCCGGGCGTCTCAGGTCAAGGTAGCGATACTGAAGCCTCAAATCTTCAGAAACCGTTTCACTGCTTATGGTTTCGTTTTCACTGTCCACCATGGCTTTTTCGGAAATGGGAAACGGAAGGGTTTTGGACCGGCTGAGGATCGTCATTTCAGTAACGATAACTTCAATGTCTCCGGTTTCAATATTGGGGTTTTCCGTTCCTTCGGCCCGTTTTACGATCCGGCCGAAAGCGGTTATGCAATATTCGTTTCGAAGTGTAGTGGATTGCCGCAAGACTTCTTCCCGGGCAAATTCAGGGCTGAAAACCAGCTGAACGATCCCGCTTTTGTCCCTGAGATGAACAAAAAGGACTTCTCCGTGGTCCCGGAGCGCATCGACCCAGCCCGCAAGGTGGACGGTTTTGCCGATATCGGCCGATCCCAGCCGGCCGCAATTGGATCTATCATGATACTGCATGACTCAAGATTCCTTTTCCTGTGGGATTAATAATTATTATAGCCGCTATGTTCCAGATTGCTATAGGAGAAAACTCATTCTTTGTAAAGAAAGTTTCAATCACACCAGCCAAAATAAATTAAGAGCGTCTATCAAAACGAACTTTAAAAAAGTTGGCACTTTAGGCGGCTATGTGCTCATTGGGCCT
>JAQYWJ010000168.1 GCA_030145005.1 Desulfobacter sp.
TCGCCGGTCCACGGTCATGGGATGGTGGATGGTGGCGGTTACGGGCAGGTCCCGGGCAAGGGACAAAATACCGTAGGAAAGGCTTTGGTTATCATGGATAATGTCGTAGCTTTTTGCCCGGCCTTTCATATATCGTTTCACCCGCATGCCGAATGTCATGGGTTCGGGATACCCCATGGCCGAGGTTTCAAGCCATTCAATGAGATTGACAGGGTCTTTGAGCTCCTCAATACGTGGTGTTCTGAACAGATTCTGTGGGTTGTACAAATCCAGGGTGTCGAGCATGGTCAGGTTGACTCCGGCATTGACTAAAGGGTCCGGGGGACCGGCAATGACTTCCACCTGGTGGCCAAGATCTGATAACGCATGGCTTAAATGACGTATATAAACACCCTGTCCCCCGCAATGGGGGTTTGACCGATAGGAGATCAGTCCGATGCGTAAGCCTGTCTTATGGAATGGTTTCATGGTTGGTTATTATAGATGGTACGCCCGGCTGGAATCGAACCAGCGATCTTCAGCTTCGGAGGCTGACGTGCTATCCACTGCACTACGGGCGCATAGACTTTTTGGCGCGTTCAGGATGCCAAATCGTTTCTTTGACGGATGGCCACTCTTTCTGATCTGGGATGGCCCTGAATTTTTTCAATGACATTTGCGGCATTGCTTTCATTTCCCAGTCCTTTTAAGTTGTACTCCGTCTTGGTTGCATTTTTATGCCTCAATTGCCGCTGAATGTCAACACTGGATAATTTTTTTGATGCCGCCGTCATTGCGGACACATGGTGCCGGATTGCATGAATACAGATTTATACCAGGCAGTCATTTTCTGTTCAAAATCCTGCTGATGAGCCCGGTTTGTCATCTGGTGATCACCGCCGTCATGAAGGATCATCTCTTTGGGGGGCTGCATGGCGGCATAGAGGGTATCGGCATTTTCCACCGGGACCACCTCATCGGCACTGCCATGGAAAATCATAACATGGTGCAACGCCTTTGCCTGGTCGGAAAGGTCATACAAAAGGTTCTCCTTGAAAAAATCCAAAGAAAGGGTAGGGCGTTTGTCATTGCCTGCCAGGGGAATCCTTTTTATGGTCCGGGTGTTCACGGGGGATGCGCACAAAACAGCACCCTGAATCCTGAATCCCGCACGTTCAAGATCCTGCCAGGCGTTGATACAGGTGGCACCACCCATACTGGAGCCAAACAGGGCAATTCGGTTTGATGTAACCCCCATTTCAAGAACATGGCCCGCTGCCGCACAAAAATCCCTTGCGCGCTTTTCAATACTGGTGTCCTTAATAAAACTGCCCTGGCTGTCGCCGCATCCCCTGTGGTCAAAACGGAAAAAGGCAATATTATTTGCAGGCAGCACCTTTGATAAAAGCATCTGTTTTGCAGAGTTCCGGCTGCCTTCAAGACCGTGGGAGCCCACAACAAGGGGCGGCATGGGGCATTGGGGAAGATGAAGGGTGCCTTTCAGGGCTAATCCATCAACCGTAAAATTTGTTTCCATTATTTTCATCTTGTTTTTGTGCTCATATTTTTGTATGTTTACCGACTTTTTCAACAATTTAACCATACATAACCACAAGATATAGTATAAAATGCCCGTAAAAAAAAGAAAAACCTACGAACTTGACATCATTGACCTTGCCTTTGGGGGTAAGGGGCTGGCCAAACCCGATGGTTTTCCCGTGTTTGTGGACCGTTGTGTTCCCGGAGACCGTGTTTTTGTAAAAATTTTCAAAAAAAAGAAATCCTGGGCCGAAGGACGGCTGATCAATATTGTCAACCCTTCGCCCTTGCGCCAGGAGGCCAGATGTGAGTACAACCGGTTTTGCGGGGGCTGCAAATGGCAGCAGTTGCCTTACGAGCGCCAGCTTGAATACAAGAAGCGCCATGTTGTCGAGTCCCTGGCACATATCGGGCGCTTAAAAGATGTCCGGGTCACTGATGTTGTGCCCTCCGATTATGTCTACGAATACCGGAATAAAATGGAATTTTCCTGTTCTGCCATGCGCTGGCTCATGCCGGAGGAGCTGGCTGATGAATCCGTTAAAAAGGGTTTTGGCATTGGACTGCATGTGCCTGGTACCTTTGACAAGGTGATTGATATTCACACCTGTCATATCATGCCGGCCCTTGGTAATGAAATTTTAGAGACCATCCGTGGCTTTGTGGCCGAATCCGGGCTTGGGGCATATCATCTGCGTAAGCACGAAGGGTTCTGGCGTTTTGTCATGCTAAGGCATTCCGTGGCCCGGGATCAGTGGATGGTCAACCTTGTGACCAGTGAAAAAAGGTCTGATGTCATTGAATCCTTAAGTAAACAGCTTGTGGAAAAATTCAGTCAGATACGTTGCATTGTCAATAATATTACAGATTCCCGATCCGGGGTCTCTACGGGTAAGGAAGAAATCCTTATGCATGGAGAAGATCATCTGATCGAAAAAATTGGTGATTATCAATTTAAAATTTCGGCAAACTCTTTTTTCCAGACAAATACCCGGGCCTGTGAAAAACTGTATACCAAAGTCAGTGAATATGCGGACCTTGACGGATCCCAGACGGTTCTGGATCTGTATTCAGGCACCGGAACCATTCCCATCTGGCTTTCCGGTCAGGCAAAAAAAATATACGGGATTGAAATTGTCCACTCTGCTGTGGTCGACGCAAGGGAAAATGTAAGTTTGAACGGCATTGATAACTGCACCTTTCTGGAAGGGGACATCAAGGATGTTTTTAGACAGGTGCCCGAAAAGCCGGATGTGATCATCATTGATCCGCCCAGGGTGGGCATGCACAAGGATGTGGTGGGGCACGTGTTAGCCCATTCTCCCGACAAAATCGTCTATGTCTCCTGCAATCCTGCAACCCTTGCCAGGGACCTTGAAATGCTTGCATCGCGTTACGCCGTGCTGGAAGTAACACCTGTGGATATGTTTCCCCACACCTATCATATTGAATCCGTGGCGTTGCTTGTGAAAAAGAATTAGTGTTTGGACGCAAAGCTATCCATCTGCGGCGTTACATCTGGCAACTTTGCGTCCAAACATGGGTTTTGGTTCAGGTACAAGTCAAGAATCTAAAATTTAACCCATAGATAGAATGGCGTCGCCCAGGGCTTTGCCGCCGCCACCGTCGTCGTCATCATCTGTTTTAGGTTCACTGAACACGCAGCTTAAAATAAGCATATCTTCATTTTTTTCAGTAGTGACTTTATATGGCTGTTTATGAAAAAGGCTGATCATGGCTTTGTTATGTGGAGAAGTGTAGGCGATCAGTCCTTTAATACCGTTGTCAATGGCCGCTTGAATGAGTTTTTTCTGTAAGATAATAGCAATTCCCATGCCCTGATATTCTTTTGATACGGAATAGGCGACTTCGGCCATGTTAATGATGGTGTTTCTAAAATATTCACCCACTGCAATAATTTTTTCAAATCCTAGTTCGCCTATCGTAGCCACGATGGTCAGGTCATTGATATAATCAATTTCATAGGTGGTATCAATTTGATCATAGGCAAAACTTTTTTTCTCATGAAAGAACCTGGAAACGATATCTCCACGATTCATGGTGTAATAATGTTCCTGGATAAACCGTTCATCCACCGGCTTTGCCGGTCTGAATGTAATGGGAATATCTTTTATAACAATTGTTTCCTCATATTTAAGCGGGTAGACTCCTTTAATGGCCTGTTTAAATTTGCGGTCACTGTCAATCAGACCCATATCTTTGGCTGCGGTAAACAACTCATCCCTGAAATCCGGATGGGCAATGGAGACCAGGGCCATGACCCGTTCCTGAAGTGTTTTGCCAAAAAGATTCACCAGCCCGTATTCTGTTGCCACAAACTGGACATCTCCCCTTGGAACCACCACGGCGTGTTCTGTTAAAAGGGGTACTATCCGGCTTTTTTGCCCGTGATCCATGGTGGATGTCATCATGAGGATTGATTTTCCTCCTTTGGACATGGCTGCCCCCCGTGTGAAATCAAGCAGACCATTGATTCCTGTGTAATTGTTCAACGGCATGGCATCGGCAGCCACCTGGCCGGTAAGATCAATGGCCATGGCCGTGTTCAGGGTGACCATTTTATTGTGGCGACCGATAATACCCGGATTGTTGATATAATCTGAGGGGTAAAATTCAATGGAGGGGTTATCGTCAAGAAATTCATAGAGCAGGGAGGAACCTACGGCTGCGCCGGCCACAAGCTTTCCGTTATTAAATCCTTTCTTCTTATTCGTAATCACCCCAATGGAGAAAAGGTGCATGATTGCATCTGACAGATATTGTGAATGAATCCCAATATCATTTTTATCTGACAAAGCCACCATAATTGCCTCAGTGGTTAGGCTAAGACTTGTCTGGATGGTTGAACCGTCTTCAATGAGACGTGAAATGTGCTTGGCGATGATATTGCCCGACCCATGTTCAGGGAGCGGCTGGATGGTTAAAAGCGGGTCTTCATGTTTCACAATAAAATCGACATCATTGACATGGATAAAACTTCTGCCCAGGACCCGGGGCATTTTGGGGTTAATCTGGCATATGACAATATCAGCAGTTTCGCAGGCTGAAAGATTGATGTCCACGGAAATGCCAAGACTCATCCACCCAAAGTCATCGGGCGGCGAGGCCTGGATCAGCGCCGCATTCAACGGCATGAGCCCGGATTTGAACAGGTACGGAATCTGGGACACGTTTGCAGGCGTAATAAATCTTTGATTTTTCTTGATAATGCTGGGACCGCAGGATCCTAAATAAAAGGATCTGATTTTGAACTGCTGGGAGTGGGACGTATTCGCGATAAGCGTCAGCGGTCCACTTTCAATGCTGAGCAGGCGCACGATTTCAAGGTCGGTGAATCTTGCGGAGATATCGGATAACTCTTTGACAAGATGCTGGGGTTCAGCACAGGATGAGCCTATAAATACGCGTTGACCAGACCGGATATGTTTCAAGGCCTCTTGGGCACTGCAAAGTTTCTCTACGTAGGAATCTGCCCAGTAAGTGGCTTTTGTCATAATCAATCCCCCCAATATTTATTGTCTGCTTGAAAACGATTTTTATCGTTCCTTTAAAA
>JAQYWJ010000014.1:0-7542 GCA_030145005.1 Desulfobacter sp.
GACTAAATAAGTGAAATTAACGATTATCGGAACCGGATATGTAGGCCTTGTCACGGGTGCATGTTTTTCTTAAATGGGAAGTCATGTCACTTGTGTGGACATTGACCGGGAAAAATATATAACTTGAAAAAAGGAATTCTTCCCATTTATGAACCGGGACTTGAGGCCATAGTCCTTAATAATTATAAGGAAGGCACCCTTGAGTTTACCATCCGTCTGGCCCAGTCCGCAAAAGAGTGCAATGTGTTTTTCATTGCCGTGGGCACCCCGCCGGGACAGGACGGTTCTGCTGATCTGCAGTATGTGCTGGAAGTGGCCCGGCAGATCGGTTCCGTGATTGTGGATAAATCTACGGTGCCCGGGGGGACAGCAGAAAAGGTCAGGGCACAGGTCCGTAAAAAACTTGAGGCCCGGGGGACAGCCATTGAATTTGACGTGGTATCAAATCCCGAGTTTCTTAAAGAAGGGGCGGCTGTTAATGATTTCCTCAAGCCGGATCGGATTATTGTGGGCGCGGATTCTGATCGGGCTGCAAAGCTGATGCGCAGGCTGTACGCACCTTTTTCAAGAAACCGGGACAAAATGTTGTTTATGACCCCGTGGCCATGGATCAGGCTAAAAAGGAGATTCCGGCACACGAGCAGGAAAAGATCAGTTTTGCACAAGACCAGTATTCAGCCTTGGACAGTACAGATGCCTGTATTCTGGTTACGGAGTGGAAGGCCTTCAGGCAGCCGGATTTTAAAAAGATGGCATCTCTGATGAAATAACGGGTAATCTTTGACGGCAGAAACCAGTACGATCCTGAAGAAATCAAAGAAGCCGGGTTTGAATATCACGGTATAGGACGGGAGCTGGGATAGGGCTTTCTTGTTTTAGCGTCCGGGGGTTAAAATTTTTTTAGATTTCCGTGGGTTTTATGGTAATATATCAATAATATCCTTAATCTTATAAATATTCGCAGCAAAAGGAGGTGTTCATGCGGTTGGTTACCCGATCCGATTTTGACGGTCTTGGCTGTGCAGCCATTCTCAAAGAGAAAGGAATTATTGATGACATTAAATTTGTCCATCCCAAGGATATTCAGGACGGCAAAATTGAAATAACTTGCGACGATATTCTGGCAAATATTCCTTTAGTTCCCGGTTGCGGTCTCTGGTTTGATCACCACTCCAGCGAACTGGAACGAAGTGTATCATGCAACTTTGAAGGATGCTGCGAACCTTCGGCGCCAAGTGCATCCCGGGTTGTTTACGAGTACTATGGTGGGTTGAAAAATTTTAAGAACCCGCACCTTGATGACCTTATCCGTGCCGTTGATAAAGCTGATGCTGCCCGGTTTTCAAAAGAGGAGATTCTCAATCCCGAGGGCTGGGTTCTTGTGTCTTTTATAATGGATCCCCGTACCGGCCTTGGACGTTACAAGGATTACCGCATCAGCAACTATGATTTGATGATGGATATGATTGATTATTGTCGGAACAAGACTGTCCAGAAAATTCTTGAGATTCCGGATATCAAGGAACGAACCGTGCGGTACTTTGAACAGGACAAACTATTCCGTCAGATGCTCCTTGAAAACAGCCGCATGGAAGGAAATGTCGTGGTCCTTGACTTAAGGGGGCAGGATGAAATCTACACAGGCAACCGGTTTTTATTATACAGCCTGTTTCCCGATGCCAATATCTCCATGCGAATTATGTGGGGCTTCCAGCGCCGGAATATTGTTATCACCTGCGGGTACAGCATTATCAACCACACTGCCATAGCCGATGTGGGATCTTTGATGCTTAAGTATTGCGGCGGTGGCCATCGGCGTGCGGGAACCTGCCAGGTACCCATTGACAAGGCAGACGAGATTATCAAGGAAATTTCTGAAGAATTCAATAAGGATACCGGATCAGTTTAATAGGCAACAAAACATTCTCCGACACCCGGCCTAATACCCGCGATCAACATCAGCTACTTTAACACAACCTTACCCGGTTCCCCTGATATTTCCCTGACATAGCGTGGGACTGCATATCCCGGCAACCGTGTCCTCAGCTTTGTTATCAGGTCACATCCTTTTTCAGGTGAGACTTCAAAATGTGTAGCGCCTGCCACCCGGTCAAGCTGATGAAGATAATATGGCATAATCCCTAAATCAATAAGACGCTCAAAAAGTTCAGCCAGAACAGGCAAAGAGTCATTCACCTGTCGTAAAAGCACTGTTTGGCTCAATAAAATACACCCGGAATCAATTAATTCTTCTATTGACTGGGAAACCCTGGAATCAAGTTCATTGGGATGATTTACGTGTAATACCATAATCATTTTAGCTGCCTTTCCATAACGTTTATTGTTACCAAGAAAGCTAAGCAGATTTTCAGTAAGCCGCTGGGGAATGATGATCGGCATCCTGGTATGAATTCTGATCCTTTGTATACCTGGGACCTGGTCAAGGTGGAAAATGAGATCCTTAAGTTGCCTGTCGCTTAGCATCAGGGGATCCCCGCCGCTGAGAATTGCCTCGTGGATTGTGGGATCAGCCTCAAATTGAGCGGCAATAGTTTCCGGATCAATGCAAAAGCTCCCTGCAATGCTGTTTTTCTCTATCCCTGGAAACGGCAGATGCCGCCTGAAGCAGAAACGGCAATGGATACTGCACGCCTTGCCTGTTACGATAAGGGAACGGCCATGGTACTTTGACAGGGTGCCTTCGGGGCTTAAGTTTCCATTCTCACCAACAGGGTCGGTTGTAAAACCCGGACTTACAGCTGATTCTTCTTTTCTGGGAAGAACCTGAAGTAAAAGCGGGTCTAAGGGATCTCCCGGCTTAATGCGCTGTAAAAACGGTTCTGGTACAAGCATTGGAAAATCCGGATTTAAATCCACATTTTCGTTTGAAATATCCAGACGTCTGCATAATTCAGCAGGATCACGCACTGCCTCGGCAACAATTTTTTTCCACAGGTGCGAACGGTCTTCCACTATATCAACAAATGTTTTCAGATTGTTTTGTTTTATTCTATTATTCATGGCTGTATAATTTACCAGGTTATTAGTAAATTATATAGAAGTATGAAATAAAAAAAGCCACTGTGATTACAGTAGCTCTTCTTTTAAAATGGCGGAGAGGCGGGGATTCGAACCCCGGGTACCCGGTTAGGATACACACGCTTTCCAGGCGTGCACCTTCAGCCAGCTCGGTCACCTCTCCGAATAGACCCAAGCAAAATAGTATCTTTTAATCAAAGTGTCAAGGATTAATGCGCTTGGGTAATATATTCATATCCATGATATTGTTGGACGACAGGTAAATGGGGGGCAGAATCCGTTTTCGGGCGGTTATATCCTTACGTCCTGAAAAAATAACACGCTTAGGTGTTTTTTGGGGGCCGGTATGAATATAGCGTATCCACTCCGGATAAATAGATGTTGCCTGCACGGCCTGTTCGATATCCGGCAGACGTTCGGAAGGGAAAATTATCATAAATCGGCCTTTGTGTCTGAGAAGTGTTTCTGCTTTTGCTGCAAGGCTTTTGATATTCATGGTAATCTCGTGGCGGGCGATGGCTTTTTGAGGGTCCGGGTTTAATCTTCCGGTATTATGTTTTTTATAAGGTGGGTTTGACAGGATAAGGTCAAAAGGTCCGTTTGTGGATTCAGGATTAATATTCTTAATATCCTCGTTAATAATTGATACCGTCCGTTGAAGTTTATTATTAATAATGTTTTTCAAAGCAATTTCAGCAAGTTTAGTTTGAATTTCAACGCCGGTAATACAGGATTGAGGAAAGCAATATCCCAGGACAACAGGAATAATACCGCAGCCGCATCCTATATCAAGGATGCGATCACTGGAGCAGACGGGGATCTGGCTGCACAGCACAAAGGGATCCATGCTGTAACGGTAGCCCTTTGCCGGCTGCCAAAGAGATAACTTTCCTCCAAAAAGCCGATCAGTAGTGTATTTCTCCAATTTTAAACCGTAGCTGTATAATTAAAGGTGTGTTCAGTCTTGCATTCAGGTTTGCAATCATCTCTTTTTCAAGAAATTTGAGTTGGTGTATCCATACCGAGCTTGACACGATTACCTGCAATTGACCGTTTTTAAATGTATCAGGTTTGGCATTCTGTGCAATGGGGGTTCCTAACACCAAGTCCCATATTTTCCATATCTGAGTGATTGCCGTCTCCTGGGGTGGCCTGTGTTTTGACAAAGCCTTTGACAATATGTCACTGATATGAGTCAGATGGCTTGTATCTGTTTTTTTGTCCATGTTTAATTTCCAATTGATATTTTATCCTGATTCGACAGGTTTATATGAAAGTCCCAATAAATTGCTAAATTTCTTTCATGGTTAGTTGTGGGTTGACTCTGGGTATTGATAGACCAGATCAGCCCATGGCTGTTATTATGGAATAGATAATTTTTCCAAGTTCAAGGCGGAAAATAAATTTGACCACAGGTATACATGCAGTATTCCGAGGCCCAAATTTATTTCTCCAACGCAGAAATTGGGGAAATTGGCATTCTGTAAAAGCCTGTCGACAATGTCATAACATAATATTAAAGGATAGGGAATCTGTGTGCGTACAGTCCAACCATGTTGCAAGGTTGTCTGATATCCTTAATGCCCCAGGCGCTGTTCCAAATAACAGCCATGGGCTGATCTGGGCTATCAACACCCAGGCTCAACCCACAACAAAACATGAAAGTAATTTAAAAACTTATTGGGACTTTCATATAAAATATTGCCTTTTAAGCTTGATTCTTATAATTAGAGTAGTATTTTGCCTATATAACAGCCATGGGCTGATCTGGGCTATCAACACCCAGGCTTAACCCGCAACGAAACATGAAAGTAATTTAATAAGTTATTTTGACTTTCATATAGAAATTTTCAAGCGAACCAATGGAAACAATGATTATTGTTAGATTGGTCATTCATTAACAGGATATAATTTTATGAATTGGGATTGGGAAAAACTTCGAGAAAACCAGAAAAAATATGAACAAAAACAAGGCGGGGGGCCTGGGATGCCTACACCGCCCCAGATGGATGACCTGTTAAATAAATTTAAAGGGTTTAAATTTTCCGGCATCTTTTTTGTGGGAATCATTATTATCGCTGTGATGATCGGCGTCTCCACCGTGTTTACCATTGGCCGAAGTGAGGTCGGGGTGATCCAGCGTTTTGGCAAGTATGATCGTTTGGCCCAGCCCGGTTTGAATTTCAAATTGCCCGCGGGTATAGAAAAAGTAACCAAGGTGAATGTCAGGCAGGTTGAAACAGAAGAGTTTGGATTTAAAACGTACAACGGGGGCGGGTCCTATCGTGCGTCTGCGGAGTCTTCCAGGCAGGAGGCCTCTTTAATGCTCACAGGCGATCTTAATGTTGCCGTTGTCCCCTGGATTGTTCAGTACCGCAGAGCTGATCCCAGGGCGTATCTGTTTAATGTAAAAGATGTCAGATCCCTGTTAAGGCATATGTCCGAAGCAACCATGCGAACCGTTGTGGGAGACAGGAGCATCAATGAGGTCATTTCAAGTCGTGCAGAGATTGCCAGTGCGGCTAAGGAAATGCTTCAAAAGGAAATGGACAATGCAAAAGCCGGGATCGGTATCGTCAATATTGAAATGAAAAAAACCAATGTGCCGGAACCGGTGCAAGCCTCCTTTAATGAGGTTAACCAGGCCATTCAGGAAAAGGAGCAGACCATATATAAGGCCAAGGAAGAATACAATAAGGCGGTTCCCCTGGCCCGGGGTGAAGCAAAGCGTCTGATCAAGGATGCCGAAGGGTATGCCATTGACCGGGTGAACCGTGCCCAGGGTGATGCGACCAAGTTCAAGGCCATCGTTGATGAGTATGTTCAGGCAAAGGATGTGACCCGGAAACGGATGTATCTTGAATCCATGCTTGAGATACTGCCCAAGCTGGAAAATAAATATATTATTGATTCAGACCAGAAAAACCTGCTGCCGTTTGTAAATATGGGGGCTAAGTTGTCAGGTCAAACCCTTCGGAAAGGTGAATAGGTATGGAAGGTTCAAATAAAAATATGGGAAGGGTAAATGCCGTTTTGCTGGCAGTTGCAGTCATTGCAGCTATGGTTTTATATAATTCTGCCTACGTGATAGATGAAACCGAACAAGTGGTTATCACCCAGTTCGGGCGTATTGTGGGTGATGCTAAGAAAACACCGGGATTGAAGTTCAAGATTCCATTTGTCCAGAAGGTGAATTATTTCCCCAAAAATCTGCTTGAGTGGGACGGGGATCCGGGACAAATCCCCACAAAGGATAAAACATATATCTGGGTGGATACCTTTGCCCGATGGCAGATCAGTGATCCTATTGTCTATTTTCAGACGGTGAAAGACGAATTTTCTGGGCTGAAAAGACTGGACGATATTATCGATCCGGCCATGCGTGATTTGATTTCCGCATACCCGCTTGTGGAAAGTGTAAGGAATACAGACCGCCCCATGGATACTTTTGATGTCATCCAGAGGCAGGGGGCCAAGGAAGGTGAAGAAACGCCTAAGCGGCTGGTTCGTTACCGTGTGGATTTGGGTCGCGCTGAAATTGCCCGCCAGATAGAAAAACAGGCCCGGGAAAAATTAGCGGATTTTGGAATTCAGGTCGTGGATGTTAAGATTAAGCGAATTAATTATATCGACAGTGTCCGCAGTTCTGTTTATGATCGAATGATTGCAGAAAGAAATCAGATTGCAGAAAAGTTCAGGGCAGAGGGGCAAGGTGAGGCCAGCAATATCCGAGGAGGGAAAGAAAGAGATCTTCAGGTGATTAAGTCCCAGGCGTATAAGCAGGCCCAGGAAATAAAGGGTAAGGCCGATGCACAAGCCACTCGTATTTACGCGGCGGCCTATGGGCAGGATCCTGAGTTCTATGCGTTTGTGAAGACCATGGAACTGTATAAGAAGGCGCTTGAAAAGGACAGCACCGTTATATTGTCAACGGATTCCGAACTAATGAAATATTTTAAGGAAAGTTCAAATTAGATTGCGACATGTGGGATATGAGTATTGAGCTGAGTTGATACAACTCAATACTCCCCACGGGCTTAGGAAAGAAAAAGGTAAATCCAGTTTCTTTAGAACCTATTTTTTCTTTCTTTGATGCCTGGTTTTGGCAAGGAGCTTTCTATGTTTATGCTTGCGCATTTTTTTTCTTCTCTTTTTTATAACGCTGCCCAAAAAAATCACCTCCTTTTAAATCAGTAATTTGTCATTTGATTTGCTAACTTTTGACTATAGCATAGTTTTAAATCAAGTGTCCATTCTTTTGTTGTATGGAGTAGGCGTGTAAATGACACGATTTTTTAATGATAGTGAACTTGAGCACGTGGCAACAGCATCGCTGCGGGCCGAAGAGATGGTGTATAATTATTTTAAGTTTTCCTCCTCCCAATGGCTTAAAAACAGATATGATATTAAAACCGCCAGGGATCTGGTCCCCCATGAACGGGTGGAAGGCCCTTTTGCCCAGGTGCTTAAATATGAAGGCCGGCGGCAGGACCGTTCTTTAGG
>JAQYWJ010000014.1:7642-13999 GCA_030145005.1 Desulfobacter sp.
CCCAGGTGCAATGGTAAACTAAAAAAGATTATTTCCCAAAGCACCTTTCATCTCAAAGGATCCGGATGGTATGTAACGGATTACGGCGGGGACAAGACAGGTTCCAAGCCTAAAGAACAGTCATCAGCAAAATCAGAAAAGCCAGCTTCTAAATCAGATTCCAAGTAGATGGCGATCTGTTTAACAATTTGATTTAATTCAAAAATAAAATTTAATGCTCAACTTTTATTATAACTAAAGGAGAATTGTATCATGAGTTTCAGACCATTGAGCGACAGAATTCTTGTTGAACGTGTTGAAGAAAGTGAAACAACCAAAGGCGGTATCATTATCCCGGACACAGCAAAGGAAAAGCCTGCCGAAGGTAAAGTCGTTGCAACCGGTAACGGACGTATGGGCGAAGACGGAAAGCTTCTTCCCATGGACGTTAAAGTTGGGGATCTCGTATTGTTCAGTAAATACGGCGGTACGGAGGTCAAAATTGACGGGATTGATTATCTGATCATGCGCCAGGACGATGTACTGGGCGTTGTTGACTAAGTGTTTGCTAAAATCCTGAAACGTATTATTTATTTCAGGATATTCGGCTTAAGCTAATAGATACTTCAATAGAATTTAATGAAATAAATTGACGGAGATAAAATACAATGGCTAAAGAAATCAAGTACGATGCCAAAGCACGTGAAGCTATGCTCAAAGGCGTCCAGGCGCTTGCCGACGCAGTAACGGTTACCCTTGGTCCCAAGGGAAGAAATGTTGTTATTGATAAATCCTGGGGATCTCCCACTGTTACCAAAGACGGTGTAACCGTTGCCAAAGAGATTGATCTTGAAGATAAGTTTGAAAACATGGGCGCCCAGATGGTTAAAGAGGTGTCTTCAAAAACATCTGATATGGCTGGTGACGGTACCACCACCGCCACTGTACTTGCCCGGGCAATTTACGAAGAAGGCCAGCGTCTGGTCGTTGCCGGCAACAATCCCATGGGGATCAAAAGAGGTATTGACAAGGCTGTTATAAAAGTCATTGAAAGCCTTGAAAATATTACCAAACCCACCAAGGACCAGAATGAGATCGCCCAGGTCGGCACCATTTCCGCCAACAATGATGAAACCATTGGTAACATCATTGCCGAAGCCATGGAGAAAGTGGGCAAAGAAGGTGTTATCACCGTTGAAGAAGCCAAGTCCATGGATACCACCCTTGATGTTGTTGAAGGTATGCAGTTTGACCGCGGATATCTTTCCCCTTATTTCGCAACCGATACCGAAAAAATGGTTGCTTACCTGGAAAATCCTTTTGTCCTGATCTGCGACAAAAAAGTCTCTTCCATGAAAGATCTGCTTCCTGTACTGGAAGAAATTGCAAAAACAGGTAAGCCCCTCGTTATCGTTGCAGAAGATGTAGAAGGCGAAGCCTTGGCCACTCTGGTTGTTAACAAACTGCGCGGCACCCTGAATGTGGCTGCTGTTAAAGCGCCCGGTTTCGGTGACAGAAGAAAAGCCATGCTGGACGATATTGCTGTCCTCACCGGTGGTCAGGTTGTTTCCGAAGATATCGGTATTAAACTGGAAAACATTACCCTCCAGGATCTTGGCCAGGCCAAGACGATCACCATTGACAAAGACAATACTACTATTGTTGACGGTGCTGGATCCAGAGAAGCCCTTGAAGGTCGCGTAAAACAGATTCGTGCCCAGGTTGATGAAACTTCTTCTGATTATGACCGTGAAAAACTGCAGGAACGTCTGGCTAAACTGGTCGGCGGTGTGGCTGTAATTAATGTCGGTGCTGCCACTGAAACCGAAATGAAAGAAAAGAAAGCCCGCGTGGAAGATGCTTTGAATGCAACCCGTGCAGCTGTTGAGGAAGGCATTGTTCCCGGCGGCGGTGTCGCCCTGGTTAGATGCATTCCTTCCCTTGATTCCCTTGATGTGGACGGTGAAGAAAAACTGGGTGTTAATGTTATTGCCAGGGCTATTGAGTGGCCCCTGCGCAAAATTGCCGACAACGCAGGTGTTGAAGGTTCTGTTGTCATCAATAAAATTAAAGAGGCGGACGGTGCATTTGGATACAACGCCAGAACCGACGTATACGAAGACCTTATCGAAGCTGGTGTTATTGATCCTAAGAAAGTGGTTCGTTTTGCCCTGCAGAACGCAGCCTCTGTTGCATCTGTTATGCTGACCACCGAAGCCATGATCGCTGACAAACCTGAAGAAGATGCAGGTGGCGGTATGGGCGGCGGCATGCCCGGCGGAATGGGCGGCGGAATGGGCGGCGGAATGCCCGGTATGATGTAATCAATTATGTAACACCATGAGACGGCTTATTCGGCCATGGTGTGATTTGGTGATATTAAGCCCCTTTGCCCAAGGCAAAGGGGCTTTTTTTTATTGACGTGGGAGCCGGTGCTCGCATATGTAGTATCTGAAATTAAACCTCGTGTTCGGGCGACTCGCCAGAGGGGCGTATGCCCACAAAGTTGCCTATATGCAAGGCGCAGAAAAATTTGCAACCGGAGCAACCTTATGGTTGTGAGGATTGCAATTTTTTCTGCAACGCCGCAGATGGGTGACTTTTCACCTAAACACCATGTAGATTTATGTTTTTTTATCTGATATGTTTCTCACAGTACCAACATAGTTTAAGGAAGGATTTATGACCACTGAATCAGTCGGCCTGTTATATATGCTTACCAATGCCGGGCCAGTTGTAAAGTTTATCATGTTGTTGCTGCTGTTTTTTTCTATTATCTCCTGGTCTATCATATTCATAAAATTTCGGTATGTCAGAAAGGCATTCAGGGATTCGGCGGATTTTACCGAAGTGTTCTGGCAGTGCCGGACCCTGGCCGATGCTTTTTCCAAGGCCAAGGCGCTTCGTTCCAGTCCCTTGGCCCGAATTTTTATTGCCGCTTACATGGAGGCTGCAAGGACTGAGAGTAAGGAAAATCTTGCCGCAAGGAAAAATACCGGATCAACCTTTCAGAGCATGGGAAGTGTCAAACGTACGCTTAACCGAGCCATTAACGTGGAAAACCGGCGGTTGACCCAGCTGGTGTCCTTTCTGGCAACAGCCGGTAATACAGCGCCTTTTATCGGCCTGTTTGGTACGGTGTGGGGTATCATGGGCACCTTCCAGGGGATCGGGCTTTCAGGATCTGCCAGTCTTGCCGTTGTGGCACCCGGTATTTCCGAGGCCTTAGTGGCTACTGCAGCCGGCCTTGCCGTGGCAATTCCATCGGTTATTGCATATAATTATTTTAATGACCGTATACGGGTGCTGAATTCAGAGCTTCAAAGTTTCTCCTCTGATTTTTTAAATATTATTGAACGGGATGTTCTTAAAAAGCTGGAGGCCTAAATGCAGCTTGGATCAGGAAATGACCCCTTGATGTCTGAAATCAACGTGACACCGTTTGTGGATGTCATGCTGGTTTTACTGATAATTTTTATGGTCACGGCACCCATGATGGTTCAAGGTGTAGACGTTGATCTACCCACGGCAACCTCCCAATCATTGCCCACGGATGAGCAGAATCTGATCATCTCCATTGATGCTGACATGAAAGTGTATATCAACGAGCAGGAAATCAGCGCCGCGTTTCTGGCAGAAAAGCTTGAAGCGGTCATGGAGAATCTGGATAAGAAAAATGTTTACCTCAAGGCGGATAAAAAAGTGCCCTATGGAGTGGTGGTCAACATCATGTCCCAGATTAAAAAAGCCGGTATCACCAGCCTTGGCATGATCACTCTGCCTGAGGATGAGCATCAGGCAGGTTAATGGCGTCAGATGAATATCCGGTCTCAAATTCAAAACAGGCGAAGATTTATCAGCGAGCCCAAAAGTGCCGGCCCGGGAGGTTTTTTTCCGGTTTGTCTGCTATCCCTGGTTTGCCATGCGCTTTTTTTTGTCAGCTTGTTTTTTCTAAATGATTTTCAGTTTTCCGCACCCAAACCCAAAGTTGTTACTGTGGATTTGGTTACGTTTGCTCCCGGGCCTGCCAATGCCCAAACTTCGGGAAAATCACCTGTGCCTGATGAACCGGCGTCCGACAACGCAGACAATGTGAACCCTGATGCTCTTTCACAAATTCCATCCCAGCCCGCTGAACCCAGGGAACCTGAGATTCCGATAATTAAACCTGAGGTCAGTCTGAAATCAAAGCCTCATAATCTTAAAGATCTGATCGCAGCCAGAGAAAAGGAACCGCCAAAGAAAGAGCCACCTCCAAAAAAAACTATTGAAAAGAAAAAAAAGCAAAAAGAAAAGGCCAAGAAAAAGTCAGAACAAGATCCGGCAAAAGCCAAAAAAGAACAGGCTGAAAAGCTTGAAAAGCAGAGGCAGGCCCAGCTTAAAAATGCCCTGGCACGGATGAAGGCCTCGGTCGCCTCAAGGAAAAAGGGTGCCCAGGGCATAGATTCCCACGGCAATGGGGCTGGTGCTGGTGCTGCAGGCAGCGGGGGCGTTGGTGACGCCACTCCTTTGACGCTGTATCAGATAAAGATCAAGTCTGCCATTGAACAGAATTGGATTTTCAATGATGCCATGGCCGGACTTAATCAGGATCTTGAAGTCAGAATCTTTATAAAAATATTAAAAAGCGGTGATATCCGGGATATTTCATTTGAAACCCGGTCCGGAAACAATTATCTGGATGAATCTGCCAAAAAGGCCATAAAAAGGGCAAATCCCCTGCCGGAACTGCCCAAGGGGATGTTCTCCTATGAATTGGTGCTGGGGTTTTCCCCCCGGGGCCTTAAATAATCCTAAAATATAAACAGGTGGTCAAATGCAACAAGGCAAATATTTTCATGTGCTGTACAAGGCAGTCTGGGTATGGGCAATTATCGTTCTCCTGGCTGTCCAGGCCCTGGCAAAGGATTATGATTATATCAGTATTTCAAACCCTTTTTTAAAGAAAACGCCTGTTGCAGTGACTTCGTTCAAGGCTTTCATCGGCCATGAGGCTGAGGTTGCTGCAGGCGTTCAGGCTGAACAGATTCTGAAAGCAGGGCTTGGTTTCACAGGATATCTGAAAATCATGGACCCAACTGCCTTTTTATCCAATCCTGCGGAATCAGGCATTCAACTGGGGCAGATAAATTTCAAGGACTGGACAGGCATCGGGGCTGACCTTTTGGTGACAGGCGGCGTAGAAGAGCGTGACGGCCAGGTCAAATTGCAGCTTCGCCTCATGGATACCTTTAATACAAAGCTTCTGGTGGGAAAAATATACAGCGGACCGGCCACCCGGATCCGGGTTATGGTTCATAGATTCTGTGCGGAAGTTGCCAAAGCTCTGACTGGAAATTTCGGGGTTTTCGGATCAAAAATAGCCTTTGTTTCCACCGTCAATGGGAATAAAGAGATCTATTCCTGCGATTTTGACGGATTTAATCCCCGGCAGATAACCTACCATAAAAGTATCTCATTGTCTCCGGCCTGGTCCGATGACGGCCAGTGGCTGGCCTATGTCTCCTATGCCAAGGGAAAACCTGATATTTTTATAAAAAATCTTAAAAACAACCTGGGTGCCATTATTAATTATAAAGGAATTAATATTTCTCCGGACTGGATGCCTGGAAAGCTTAATCTTGCGGCAACGCTAAGTTTTTCAGGGAATCAGGAAATATATTTGTTGACCCGTAAAGGAGAAATTATTAAAAGAGTTGCCAAGAGTTGGGGATCCAATGTGTCGCCTAAATTTTCCCCGGACGGTAGAAAGATCGCCTTTACCTCATCCCGGTCCGGCAATCCACAGATTTATATTCAGGGTCTGGATTCGGAAGAGGCCCGGCGCGTCACATTTACCGGAAAATATAATACCAGCCCGGCATGGTCCCCGGACGGAAAAAAGATTGCTTATGTGGGGATTGAAAAAAATAAAATTAATATTTTTGTAATATCTGTTGATCCGCATATCGGCACTTCGGTGCAGTTGACAGCAGAGCAGGGCGATAACGAAGATCCCTGCTGGTCACCGGACGGCAGCCTGATTGTTTTTAAATCCAACAGAAAAGGTGGAAGGGCTCATTTGTTTGTCATGACCGCAGCCGGTACAGATCAGCGCCGGCTTCTTTCCATGTCCGGCATCCAGAGTGAACCGGATTGGTCCGGTGACATAGGTTTCTCATCTGAGTAGGAAATATAAGATTGTTGAAGGTAAATCAAAAAAGGAGAAGCACGATGAAAAGACAGTTGTTGATGCATGTTATGATGGCCGTACTGGTTGCGGGACTTTTGACCATGGTCGCCTGTTCAAAACCAAAGGTGGCTGATCCTGGTACCATGAATCAGGGACAAAGCGGGGAGACGGATGCTGAAAGAGCTGCCCGTCTTGAGGCCGAAAGA
>JAQYWJ010000014.1:14099-19510 GCA_030145005.1 Desulfobacter sp.
GAAAGAGCTGCCCGTCTTGAGGCCGAAAGAATCAAAGCCCAACAGCTTAACGAACAGCTTAACGATCAGCGGCAGGCCCGGATTATCGAAGCCAAGTCCCGTTTCCTGAATCAGAACATTTTATTTGACTATGACAGTGCTGAGCTTACCGGCCAAGCCAAGGTTCTGCTGCGGGAAAAAGCGGATTGGTTGCAGGCCAACCCCTCTGAGACCGTAATGATTGAGGGTCATTGTGACGAGCGTGGTACCACGGTTTACAACCTGGCCCTAGGTGAAAGACGCGCCAACACCGCCAGAACTTATCTCGTGGATTTAGGCATTTCAGCCCGACGTCTGGGTACGGTCAGCTATGGAGAAGAAAAACCGCTGGATCCGGCACCCACAGAAGCGGCTTATCGCATAAACAGGCGTGCACAGTTTATAATCAGGTAGAAAGGTATAAGCAAGACAATCTATTTTGTAGGCGTCTTTCTTGTAAGCGTTTGACGGGTACAGACAGGCGGTATTTCCTGTCTGTACCCATATTTCATTTAACTATTTTCGGATTTCGGATCAAATGAAACCTTTGCGTTTTTATCCCTGCCTTGCAGCTATCGTTTTAATAGCGGGTTGCGTGGCACCCAATCAGTATGAGGCACTGGAGACCCGGGTGGCGGTTATAGAACAGAATAACAGCCGCCGGAATGCACTTGATCAGGCGAATACCGATGACCTTGGACTCCTTAAACAACAGATGGAGGAGTTTTCCAAAACCACCCGTGAGAATTATGCTGAGGTGAAGTATGATATTCAGCAGCTTACGGATAACTTTTACAGAATCCAAGGCCGGCTTGAAGAGGTGCGCTACAAGTTCGGTATAAATGGACAGGAACGTCAAGAGAGTCTGGAAAAAAGGCTGGAGCGTTTAGACAATGCCATTTCCAGGAATTATGAAAAGGTAATTGCCCTGGAAAAATATATGGGGTTTGAGCCTAGTATGTCAGGATCGCCCGGCCGGAACAATGATCCTGTGTCCAATGAGATGCAGGATACCGAGGACGGTTTGTACAGTTATGCGAAAAAGCTGTTTGACCAGGGTGACTTGGAGAACGCAAGGGACCGGTTTGAGAATTTTATCAGCAAATATCCGGATTCCAAAAATGCAGACAATGCAAGATTCTGGATCGCCGATTCTTATTATGCTGAAAAATGGTATGAAAAGGCTATTCTGGAATATCAGAAAGTACTTGAGAATTATCCAAATTCAAATAAAAATGCGGCCGCCCGACTCAAGCAGGGATATGCGTTTGCAGCCCTTGGTGAAAAGGCCAATGCCAGACTGATTCTTAAAGAACTGATCTCACGGTATCCCAATTCCCAGGAAGCCAAGTATGCCAAGGAAAAGTTTAAAAATCTCGACTGATTGCGTTTTTCAAAGGATATGAAAATCATAGGCATTGATCCCGGACTTGCCGGAACCGGCATTGGCGTTATTGATGGGCAGGGCCGTCATATTGCCGGATATTCCTTTGGCAGCATCTCCACAGATGCCGGTGAATCCACGCCGGTGAGGTTGGACCAAATTTACTGTAAAACCAAATCTTTTCTAATTGAACAGCAGCCGGATCTTGTTGTTATTGAAGACATTTACTCTCTTGAAAAATATCCGGGATCGGGTATTATGCTGGGCAAAGTTTCAGGCGTGCTGATTTTAGCGGCTTTCAAGGCGGGGGTGCAGATTCGCGAGGTGGCTGTCAAGGAAGTTAAAAAGGTGATTTCGGGTAATGGCAATGCGGATAAGTGTCAGGTGGAACGTGCCGTGCGCCACTTACTGAATCACCATGAGCCCATTCGTCCTTTTCACGCTTCGGATGCGCTGGGAATGGCATTGACCGGGCTTTTCCGGTATGGGGGTGATTGGGGAACAAGGATTTAAATATGATCGCTTATCTTGAGGGAAAGATTCTTAGCAAGGAGGCGGATGGCATCATCCTGCTATCCGGCCATATAGGTTATGAGATTCTTTTGGACACCATTACCCTGTCTATGTGCGTGGAAAAATCCCAGGCCAATGAAACAATTGCGCTGTATATTTATTACCATGTCACAGAGCGGCAACCTAAGCCTGTGCTCATCGGGTTTTTGACACCGGATGATAAGGAATTTTTTCAATTGTTCATCACCGTGGCCGCCATCGGGCCCATGAAGGCAATAAAGGCGTTGACAAAACCGGTATCCCAGGTGGCCAGAGCCATTGAAGACCGTGATACTGCCTTTTTGTCACAATTGACAGGTATCGGAAAAAGGACAGCGGAAAAAATTGTCGCCACCCTGAACGGAAAAGTCCTGGCTTTTGCTGCGGCCCAAAGCCCTGAGCCGGACCCTGCGTCAACGGATCCCCAGAATTTTGTGCCTGAAGAAAAGCAGGTCATGGTCAGACAGGTGGCTGAGGTCCTCACTGAACAGCTTGGACACTCTGCGTCATCGGCAAGAAGAATGATTAAACAAGCCCTTGAAAAAAATCCAGGTATCAGTTCCCCTGAAGACTTGTTTGACGAAATTTATCAGGAGATCAGATGACGGCCGACGGGGACATCTTAAGCTATAGTTCAGATAAAAAGGGCGTGGTTTCAGAAAAGCTGAAAATCGAAGACCATTCCCAGGAGATCGTTTCCCTTCGTCCCGGTTGCTTTGATGATTATGTGGGACAGACCGCAGCTGTGGAAACACTCAAGATTGCCATCCAGGCGGCAAAAATGCGCAAGGAACCTTTAGACCACATCCTGTTGCACGGCCCTCCCGGGCTCGGGAAAACAACGGTGTCCTATATTATTGCAAATGAGATGGGAAAAGACCTGACCGTCACCTCCGGCCCAACCCTGGAAAAAGGCGGGGACCTTGTGGGTATTCTGACCAATCTGGGGGAGGGTGACATCCTTTTTGTGGACGAAATTCACAGGATTCCCAAAGTGGTGGAAGAATTTCTTTATCCTGCCATGGAGGATTTTGCCGTGGATTTTGTCTTTGACAAGGGAATTCATGCCAGAAGCCACAGGTACCGGCTCAAACAGTTTGTACTCATCGGGGCCACCACGCGGGTGGGGCTTTTGTCCGCGCCGTTACGGGACCGTTTTGGCATATTTCGCACCCTTGATTTTTATTCTGTTGAAGAGTTGACGGTTATTATTCAGCGGTCGGCCCTGCTTTTGAAAACCCGTATAACAGATGACGGCGCTTTGGAACTTGCTAAAAGATCACGGGGAACCCCTAGAATTGCCAACAGGCTTCTTAAGCGAGTCCGGGATTATGCCATGGTCAGACACCAGGGGCTTATGACGGCGAAAGGCGTCCAGGAAGCCCTGACTCTGGAAGGTATTGATGATCTGGGTCTGACTCCTTTGGACCGCAATTATCTTGAAACGATTATTCGGTTTTACAATGGCGGGCCTGTGGGAATAGAAGCCATTTCCGCGACCCTTCAGGAGGAGACTGACACCTTGGTGGATGTGGTGGAGCCCTATTTATTGAAAATCGGCCTTGCGCTGCGCACTTCCAGTGGCAGAAAAGCTTCGGAAAATGCATACCGGCATTTGAATTTGGAAAAAATAGGGTAATGATTAACAAAACGAAATTAACAATCCCCATAGGCCGAATTTCAACCCAGGGAAGAAAACAGCTCAACTTGTTAGACAGGATGGAGAATGGAAGATATTTCGAAAGAACTGGAAAGGGAAATAGCCCAAATAAAACCTGCGCCGTATAAAATGCGTAAGGAAAATAGTATTCTGATCATTAATGATTTCGGTGAAATGCGATCTGGGGCTTTTCTGAAAGTTCTTGTTTGTTTTTTTATGGTAATCAGCCTGGCAGGGACGCTGGGTACTGTTGTCTTTTATAGGCTTTATTCCAAAGCGAGCAATCAGAATGTTCAATTAAAGAGTTCCCAGGAGGTTTTTGAAAAAAGAGTAGACCGCTTGACCAGTGAAAAAGAAATTCTCATGGCCAGACTGGTGGTGACGGGTAATGCAGCTGAACTTAAATCATTGACCCGTGACGGAAAGATTGGTCAGGACCCTCCCAAAAAAGAAAAGCGTTCAGGGTCCGCAGATGCAAGGCCTGATTTAAAAGTCGCCAAAGGTAAGCGTGTTGGGCCGGCTGATAAAAATTCGGCACCAAGCCGGGCCCGATCCGTTGAACGCGCTGACGGGCCGGTAGGGCAATTACCTGACGCGTTGTCTGACGTAAGCATTGGATCGTTTTCCCTTTCCCCGGGCAGTAATGCCCAGGATGTCGTTGTTCGATTTACTATCAGAAATACTACACAAGATTCCAAGGAGATATCAGGCCGGATTTTCTGTGTACTCAAACTGAAAGGTGCCACACCTGACAAGTGGGTGGTGATACCTAAATCCTCAATTATGAAAAGCGGTGTTCCCGGTCCTTATAAAAAAGGTCATTATTTTTCCATTTCCAATTTTAAACCTATTCAGTTAACCATCAACACCCCGACGCCGCCGCAGGATTTTTCCGAGGTTTCCTTATTTATATTTGACGAAACGGAAAAATTGTTATTGAAGACCACCTTTGACATTGGACAAAATAAACAGGATTGAGACTGATTTTCAAATTTTAAGTGCTTTGTAAGGAGGCAGCCGTTGTGAGAAAAAATATGAAGAATTTAAGCATCATTGATAAGGAACTCAAGATTGACGGCTCCATAGAAAGTTGTGGAAAACTGATCATCAAAGGACAGGTAAAGGGCACAATTGATGGAGATATTGTAATTATTGCCCAGGGTGGTGAGGTCAACTCAACTTTGACAAAGGTATCTAGTCTGACCATTGGCGGCAGCTTTAAAGGAGAGCTGCTCGCCTCTAAGGAATTGATCGTTCTGGCAACCGGCTCCTGTGAAGGAAAAGTTGTATGCCAGGATCTGATTGTGGAAAACGGTGGGATGCTTAATGCGGATATCTCCTGTAAGACATCCAGCAAAATGGAACCCGCCAAGAAAGAGAAATCGTTTTTTTCAAAGAAAGCAGGATCAAGGCAGAAAGAGGAAAAACAAATAGAATTATAAAAATGCTTGACTTTAAAAGTGAAATTATGTAGTTACACCTGATTGCGTTTATTTAGAGGAGCATGGAGAACATTGGAAAAATATACATACAGTGCAAAAAGATCTGACAACAAAGAGAACTGGTGCATCATTGATGCAAAAGACCAGGTACTTGGGCGGCTTGCTTCCCAGATAGCGTATAGAATCCGGGGTAAACATAACCCCCTTTACACCCCCCATGTGGACACTGGTGACTGGGTGATTGTTGTCAATGCGGACAAGGTCCGTTTGACCGGAAATAAAATGGGACAGAAAACCTATTACCGCCATTCCGGTTATATCGGAGGAATCAAATCCCAGACGGCCAAAGAGATGC
>JAQYWJ010000169.1 GCA_030145005.1 Desulfobacter sp.
TAAACACAGTGCCTTCCTTGGGCAGTTTTTGTCCGGCAGCAAACTGGGCTTTGGCCACAGCGGCGCCAAGATCCTTGTCAATACCCATGACTTCGCCCGTGGATTTCATCTCCGGCCCAAGAACAGGGTCGACGTTTTCAAAGCGATCAAAAGGCATTACCGCTTCTTTGACACAATAATAGGGCGGGATGATTTCCTTTGTCACCCCAAGTTCCTTTAGGGTTTTTCCCAGCATGACCTTGGTGGCAAGCTTGGCCAACGGCACGCCGATCGCCTTGGAGACAAAGGGAATGGTCCGGGATGCCCTGGGATTAACCTCAATGATGTACACCGTGTCATTCATAATCCCGAACTGGATGTTCATCAATCCCTTGACATTAAGTTCTTTGGCAATGGCTTTTGCCGCATCCGACATCTGCCTGATATGGTGTTCGTCAATGGAATAGGGAGGCAGTACACAGGCGGAATCGCCGGAATGAATGCCGGCCTCTTCAATATGCTCCATCATACCGCCGATGATGGTATCCTCACCGTCGGAAATGGCGTCCACATCCAGCTCAAAGGCTTCTTCCAGGAACTTGTCAATGAGTACGGGCTTATCCGGTGAAGCCTGGACCGCCAGGTCGAAATATTCTTCCAGGTCTTTTTCATCATATACGATTTTCATGGCCCGGCCGCCCAGGACAAAGGAGGGACGAACCATGACCGGGTATCCGATATCCCTTGCAACGGTCACGGCTTCTGTATAGGAATATGCAATGCCGTTATCCGGCTGGCGCAGGTTCAGTTTTTTTAGCATGGCCGCAAACAGATCCCGGTCCTCGGCCCGGTCAATGCTTTCCGGACTTGTACCGATGATGGGAACCCCTGCTTTTTGAAGGTCCGTGGCAAGGTTCAAAGGGGTCTGGCCGCCGAACTGGACAATCACACCAAAGGGTTTCTCCTTTTCAACGATGTGAAGCACATCTTCTCTGGTCAACGGTTCAAAGTAGAGCTTGTCCGAGGTGTCATAGTCAGTGGAGACCGTTTCCGGGTTGGAGTTGACCATGATGGACTCTACGCCCTCTTCCCTTAAGGCAAAGGAGGCATGAACACAGCAGTAGTCAAATTCAATGCCCTGGCCGATACGGTTGGGACCGCCGCCCAGGATGATCACCTTTTTTCTGTCCGACACCCGGGCCTCGCATTCGCTTTCATAGGTGGAGTAATAGTAAGGGGTAACAGCCCTGAATTCCGCGGCACAGGTATCAACCAGTTTATATACCGGAACAATTCCCAGGTCTTTTCGTTTCCGTTCGATCTGCTTGTCTGTCAGTCCCCCGGACAGATACGCCAACTGCATGTCGGAGAACCCGTATTTTTTTGCCTTTTCAAAAAGATCCTTTGGCAGGTTCATGCCGGCCAGTTTTAACTGCTTTTCAAGATCCACAATCTGTTTCATCTGGTACAGAAACCATGGATCAATGTCAGTCAACTCATGGATCATGGTGATGGGCATGCCGTGTTCAATGGCGTATTTGATGTAAAAAATCCGCTGGGAATTTGGGGTGGATAATTTGTATTCCAGATCCGTACCTACCACAGATCCCGGCGCAGGGTCTTTTCCGTCGGCACCAAAACCGGCCCGGCCGATTTCAAGGGAGCGCAGACCCTTTTGAAGTGCTTCCTTAAATGTTCTGCCGATGGACATGGTTTCACCCACGGATTTCATGGCCGTGGTGAGTATATCGTCGGTTTCGGGAAATTTTTCAAAGGTCCAGCGCGGAATTTTCACCACACAATAATCAATGGACGGCTCAAAGCAGGCCATGGTTTCGCCGGTGATATCATTGGGGATCTCATCCAGGGTATACCCCACCGCAAGCTTGGCTGCAATTTTGGCAATGGGAAAGCCCGTGGCCTTGGAGGCAAGGGCAGAAGATCTGGATACCCGGGGGTTCATCTCAACCACGATAATATCCCCGTTGTCCGGGTTCACGGCAAATTGAACATTGGAACCGCCCGTGTCCACGCCGATTTCCCTGATGATGGCAATGGAGGCATCCCGTAACTCCTGATATTCTTTGTCCGACAGGGTCTGGGCCGGGGCCACGGTAATGGAATCACCCGTGTGAACCCCCATGGCGTCAATGTTCTCAATGGAGCAGATGATCACCACGTTGTCCGCATGGTCCCGCATCACCTCAAGCTCAAATTCCTTCCATCCCAGAACAGACTCCTCAAGCATCACCTGGGTTATCAGGGAGGCGTCAAGGCCGGCCTTGGAAAGATTTGCAAGCTCTTCCATGTTGTAGGCCACACCACCGCCGGTTCCCCCTAAGGTAAAGCTTGGCCGGACAATAATGGGAAACCCGATGCGCCGGGCCACTTCTTCCACTTCAGTCATATTGACGGCAAACCCGGATTTGGGAATTCTCAAACCGATCTTATTCATGGCATCCCGGAACAGTTCCCGGTCTTCGGCCTTGTTGATGGCGTCAATGGATGCACCGATCAGTTCAATATTATAGCGTTCAAATATCCCTGTTTTGGCTGCATCAATGGTGGTGTTCAGGGCAGTCTGGCCGCCAAGGGTGGGCAGCACGGCATCGGGCCGCTCCTTTTCAATCACCTTGCACAGGGTTTCAGGCGTTACCGGTTCAACATATACCCGGTCAGCTGTTTCAGGGTCGGTCATGATGGTGGCCGGATTGGAGTTTATCAGGACAACTTCAAACCCTTCTTCCTTCAAGGCCTTGCAGGCCTGGGTGCCGGAATAGTCAAACTCACAGGCCTGGCTGATGATAATCGGGCCGGCACCAATGATCAGAATCTTATGGATATCGTTACGCTTTGGCATTTTCCATCACTTTTGCAAACTGGTTAAAAAGATAGGCCGCATCATGGGGACCCGGGGAGGCTTCGGGGTGGTACTGGACTGCAAACGCCCGGATGGTATCGTTCTTAAGCCCTTCCAGGGAGTCTTCGTTCAGGTTGATGTGGGTCAGCCGGCACTTATTTTTGTCAAGGGTATTCAGATCCACTGCAAACCCGTGGTTCTGGGAGGTGATCTCAACCTTTCCGGTATCCATATTTTTCACCGGCTGATTGCCGCCCCTGTGGCCGAATTTAATTTTCATGGTTTTACCGCCCATGGCAAGACCTAAAAGCTGCATACCAAGGCATATACCGAAAATCGGAAAATTATCGAGAAGTTCGCGTATGGTTTCCACAATATAGGTCAAGGGCTCTGGGTCGCCGGGGCCGTTGGACAGGAAAATACCGTCCGGGTTCAGGCGTTTTATGGTCTGGACATTGGTTTTTGCCGGAACCACCAGCACCTCGCACCCTGCGTTTTCAAGGCAGCGGATGATATTGTATTTTATGCCGAAATCCAGGGCCACCACAGAGTGTTTTTTACCTTTATGGCGCCATATAAAGGGATCTTCGAGGCTTTTGGTATCCACATAATCCGGTTGGTTGTATTTCCAGAAATAGGGTTTTTTGGTTGTGACATATTCCACCAGATCCGATCCTTCCATGGAGGGGATCTGTCTGGCCCGTGCCACAAGGGATTCAGGATCCAGGTCCGTGGTGGAAATCATGGCTCTCATGGCACCGGATTTTCTGATATGCCGGGTCAGTGCCCGGGTATCAAGATCTTCAATACCCAGAACATGGGATTTTATCAGATAGTCGGCAAGGGTTCCCTTTGATCTGAAATTGCTTGGAAACTCCTGGTATTCTTTGACAATGAAGGCTGCCACATGAATACGGTCTGATTCAACATCTTCCGGACACACGCCGTAGTTGCCTATGAGCGGATAGGTCATGGTGACCATCTGTCCGTAATAGGACGGATCGGTCAAAATTTCCTGGTACCCGGTCATGCTGGTGTTGAACACCACCTCTCCCTGGGCTTCACCCGGCCCTGTAAAACTTGTGCAGGAAAATGTTCTTCCATCTTCCAGGGCTAACAATGCTTTCATATAAATAATACCTGTCCCTTAAATATTTATGGTAAAAAGCGTTCCGCAATTTATTTGGAACCTGTTTAAATATCATGAAAAAGCTTTAATTTTCAAGCCCCAGTGCCGATGCAAAATAAAGATATTCGGGTTTTATGGTCCAAGTGCCGGTTTTTTGCTTTCCAAATTGGGGTTTATACGATGGTAAAAAAAGCCGGTCATACGTTTTTCAACGATCATCAAACCTTAAAAAAAATTGCGGAATGGATTGAGAAACATCATATTCTGGAGTAAACAACTATTCATATTAATGCTGGGTTGGATATTCCGGCAAAAGCATCTTAACTTGTGCCCGACCGAAAACCGTAAATTTTGCCGATTACTTCGTTGGGCGGAAATTTTAATCCTCGGAATATTATATATATGCCTGTGGTTAAAATTTCGGGCCGCCTTGTACTCGACAAAATTTTCAGGTTTTCGGTCAGACACTAACTTCATAAGCTGTCTGTTAAATACGGTTACAGCTTTAAAGGGAGAATTCCTGTTTGGCAAACCATGGCTTTATCCGCAGGTGCATCACGGAAACCATAGAGGGATTGAGGGAGGGGCTGACTCATTTTTCCGGACCCAGCAGAGCAGCAGCCATTTATGCCATCAGACCCGACGATCCCATCTATATATTTGATCCCCAGAACCTTCTGGCCGGGCACGAACCGAAATTCAAAGAATTGTATATTGATTCAGATGATTGGCGAAAAAAGTGTTCCATCAAATATGACAAAAAGAAATTCAGCAATCTGATTCCCGAAAAAAACCTTGGGCTGGCCGGACTGATATCCTATGGCGGCAGATCAAGCTCTATCGTTTATCAGATGTGGTTTACCGACCACCACCCGGATATGTGTACCATAGGCCCAACTGAGCGGTGGTTGGAGCATGCTGTTTACAGATTTTCCCATGATATGGCCAATGAAGAAGAATTGTACACAGGCATTTCCGGCTGTTTTCTCAAGGAATACGCCACCCATGCGGTCAGAGATTTTATTGTGGATGAAAT
>JAQYWJ010000170.1 GCA_030145005.1 Desulfobacter sp.
TCCTGTACGGTTATATAGGGAATGCCAAGGGAGGTGATGTTCTGAAAAAAATGGGATCCCTGGGAAAAATCCGCATTGATGCTTTCAATAGTGGTCTCCACCATGCCCCCCACGTTGGAAATATCGTTCCATACCACGGGAATGCCCAGCCACCGTTCCGAAGACCCCCAGCGCCCGGGTCCGATGAGCACATATTTTGTTCCGGTATCATTGAACATGGCATTAATTTTGTTAATTTCCCCTGCCACCAAAGTCATTTTATCCGCTTCAAAGGTTTTTGGATCCACATACACGATATCCCGGATATCCTTGTATTCACCATTGCCGAGGGAATGGGTGGAATGGCAGAATGCGTTTTTAAGATCCTTTTCCGTAATTGTTACCTCAATGTTCTGTTTATATTGGCCCATGGGCCGGATCTGCAGCAGGGAGAAGCGCGGCCTTGAGCGGACACCTTCAACAGGCAGGTCCACGGCAAATTCCACTTCAACGGATGTGCCCATCCAACGGGCCCCTAAGGCTGTGGCTTCGGCCAGGATATCTGCCAGGGGAAAGCTGTTGTATTTCAGAATGCCGGCAAAGGTGAGCACAGGAAAATCCTTGTCGGAAAACCGGTCCCGGATACGGTCATCCTGCATATTATAGGTGGAGCAAAGCATCCGGACGGCCGGATGGTCCTTGGCATCGGCAATGTCCAGTCTGGTCACACAGGGATCTTCATCAATGCCGAAAAATTTTTCAGGGCTCGGTAATTCGTCCATTTTCAGGGCGTAAAAATATTTCTGTGAGTTTTCCATAACATCATAAATCATGGAAAACTGGGGCAAAAATTGTGGATACTTCGGGCAGAATCGAAGGGTTTTTCCGCCGTCCACGACAATTTTTCCAAGCCCCAGCGCAATGTAGGAAATGCCCTCTTCCGCTTTAAGATGGGCAATGGGATAGAAATTATAGGACTTGGCCACCCCTGAGATAGAAGGGTAAAAATAGTTTTTGTGCCGGGTACCGGTGATCTCCTGGAGCACCACGGCCATCTCTTCGTCCTGGGTTCTGTGCATGGTGGACCGGGCATAGGATCTTGGGGCTTTCAGATAGGTTGAGGCATATACCAGCTTTACGGCCGTGATCAGGTGCTCAAGGCGTTTTTCAGTGCTTGTGTCGGTATTGGGCAGCATATAGGTTTTATAAAGCCCCGCAAAGGGCTGGTAATGGGAGTCCTCAAACAGGGACGAAGATCTGACGGCAATGGGGTAATGCACATTTTGAATATACGTCCTTAAATTTATTTTCAGCCGGCGGGGCAGTTCCGCTTTAAGAAAACACTCTACGACCTGGGTATCATCCGGCACTGTGTCCTGTTCTAAAAGCTGTCCCAATTTGTTCTCCTCCACAAACATGTTGAATTCGTCCGTGGCAATGACAAATGTCTGGGGGATGGTTATATCAATATCCGGGAACTTTTGGCCCAAAGATGGGTCAATGCCCAGCTGATAGGACATGAATGCAAGCCCCCTTGCCTTGCCGCCCAGGGACCCGGTTCCGATTTTCATGAAATCCGTGTCCGAGTCAAATTTTTCCGGGTCAAATTGAATGACAAGTCCCTGGCGAGAGCCTCTGCGCCGGGAGCGGATGCGCTCAATAAGAAACCGCCTAATTTCTGATGCGTCGGAGAAATCATCAATGGTATAGGGCTTAAGGCTTAGGGCAAAATCGATTTCGTTGCGGACAAGCAGCCATCGAGAAAAATCATTGTGCCTGGCATGGTGGAGTAAGGATGCGTCGGGGATATCCGGCAGCAGCTTTTCAACCTCCCTTAAATTGGAAGCCCGGGCTATTTCACTGCTGTCCGGCAGGCGGAACACAAAAGCCCCGAATCCCAGATGTGTGACAAAAAAGCTTTTGATCTGGTCATGGAGGTTGTTTGACTTTTTATTGATAAACCGGGCATCTATGGCTTCTGCAATATCTCTATTTTTTTCCTCCGTACTCAGAATCAGGACGGGCAGGTCCGGGAGTTCCGATTTGATCCGGGTTAAAAGCTTGCGGCCGGCATGGGGATCTTCCTGTCCGTTAATGGCGTAGCGCATATCCGTGAAAATGCTGAGTACATAGGGCCTGTACTCTTCAAACAGTGCCATGGCCTGGTCATAGTTGTGGGCCAGCAGAATTTTGGGTCGGCTCCTCCTTTTTAAAATCCTGTGCTCTTCATTAATGGAATCATTCATGACCAACTGGGTCTGGATGACGATGTGTTTGTACAAGACAGGCAGCAAAGAAGAGTAATGATACGGGGAGTCCTCTACCATTATAATAACCCGGGTCTTTGCATTTTGCGTATCAAAGGCCACATTTTTTTCATCTTCAAAATTTTTTATAATGGCCAGCAGCAGGTGGGCATTTCCGCTCCAGATATAGGTCCGGTCAACAATGGCTTCGCGGTTTTCATTCTCATACTGATTAATATCACAGGTGCTGTGGAACATTGGGTAGAACGGGATCTGTGGATATTGCTCTTTTACCTGTCTGCCAAAGGCGTAGACATCCATTCCGGTCAGTCCTGGCATGGCAAGGATCAGGTCGAAATGTTTGCGTTCAAGTTGCTCAAAGGCTTCCGTGACTGAGAACGCAAGGGTCAGTTTCGGGGGGTTGGACAGATTCAGCCCCTTATATTCATTGATAATCCGGTCTGAAAGTCGGCCCTCTTCTTCCATAATAAAAGCATCATAGGGGCTGGATACCAGAAGAATATCCGCCACTCTATAGGCCATGATTTCATGATAAATTTTTATAGAAGGTGCATCAACGCCTGTTTCGTTTGTTTTCATGACTTTTCCCGAATCATTTAATCCATGCCCATGCGTTTTTCCACTTTCAGAATCTGCTTTTTTAGGGCCATGGCCCTAAATGTTCAGTATAACTGGTATTTTACAAGCTTTCCATCCAGCCCCCCGATTTCCAGGGTTTTTTTCCAGGATGGGGCCAAGGGGACATGTTTGATAAAGCCCGGGTCGCCGAAATAGATATAGGCTGTACAGCTTTTGCACTGGTCCTTTAAAAACCGGCCAAGGTCGTTGTAAAATAATTTCATATTCTGGTCCTTGCCCATGCGGATGCCGTATGGGGGATTGGTGACAATGACCGCGTTTTCCATCGGTTTAAGCTGTCTGAAATCTGATAGTTCCACGTCAATTTCTCCGCCATGGTGGAGCCCCATCAGGTTGGTTCTTGTTGCTTCAACGGAAGGTTCGGCTATGTCGCTGCCCCGGATAAGCCCCCTGGGTAATGGCCGGATGGCTTCGTCTGCCGCCGCTTTTACCGTCTCCCATTCCCGGGCATTGAAATCCGGCAGACGCTCAAATCCAAACTGTTCACGAAAAATCTGGGCCGGAATCCGGCTGTAATGCATCAAGGCTTCGCACAGAAGGGTCCCGGATCCGCACATGGGATCCAGCAACGGTTCTTCTCCATTCCAGCCGCTTAGGGCGATAATGGCTGCGGCCACGGTTTCCTGCATGGGGGCAGAAACCCTGGCTTCCCTGTATCCCCGCTTGTGTAAAGGCCCTAAACCGGCGTCAATGGAAATGGTGGCCCGATCTTTATGTATGTGAACATTGATCATGATCCAGGGCGCCTGGGTATTTACTGAAGGCCGGCGGTTGGTCCTGTCCCTGAAATAATCGGCAATGGCGTCCTTAACCCTCAATCCTGCAAAATTGGAATGGGTGATCTGTGACTCAGACACGTTGGCCGCGATGGAAAAGGTTTTTTTGGGCGTTAAAAACTCTTCCCATCGGATTGTTCTGGCGCCCTTGTACAACGCATCCTTGTCCTTGCATTCAAACTCGACCAGGGGTACAAGCACCCGTGACACCAGGCGGGAAAGGTAGACTATTTTATAAAATGTGGATTTATCCGCTTCAAACCAGATGCCCCGGAACACGCGCTGTGTGTTTTTCCCACCAAGGTCCTGGATTTCTTTCAAAGCCAGATTCTTGACGCTTTCAGCCACCTGGGCAAAATAACGGGATTCCCGCTCGTAAATATATTTAAGCTTGGCCAGTTTTCGGATTCTGCCCTGTCCCTTCTGGAGAATGGCCTTTTTGGGTATATTCAACTTGGGTTCCTATGCCTCCTGGTAAATTTTAATTTGAGATTTTATATCAGATTTTTATATGAAAGTCCCAATAAGTTGTTAAGCTATTTTCATGCTTTGTTGTGAGTTGAGTCTGGGGGTCCATAAACCAGGCCAATCCATGGCCTCTACTATCCGGTAAGATCGATAAATCCATGGATATAATCGGTTGTGCTGTCCTGGTTCCGGATTCCCACAAGATGCCGCCCGGACCGATGGAAATAGCTTTTAATCCAAACCTTTATTGACAGGTCGACAAGTACCGAAGCAAAAAAAAAAAAATTGATAAGCGTTTCCTAAAATATAGATTGACAAGCGTTTCCTATTTTATTAAATTTTTCTTTTCTTTTTATAGAGGGTGCAAATTACGGCTGTTGTAGAAATCTAGTTAAAACAAGGATATGTAAAATGGATGTTATGGGAAAAAAAATCAAGCGTCTCTTGATTGCCAACCGCAGTGAAATAGCTATCCGTGTAGCACGTGCTGCTCATGAGCTTGGGATAAACACTATTGGTATCTACTCCCAGGAGGACCGATTTGCACTTCACCGGTTTAAAGCCGGTGAAAGTTATTTAATCGGAGAAGGAAAAGGCCCTATTGAAGCCTACCTGGATATTGAAGGGATTATCCGGATTGCAAAGGAAACCAATGCAGATGCGATTCACCCCGGATACGGATTTCTCGCGGAAAAACCGGAATTTGCTGAGGCTTGTGCTGAAGCCGGTATTAAATTTGTCGGACCCTCACCGGATGTTATGCGAAAACTGGGGAATAAGGTTTCTGCCCGGAAGGTGGCTGTAGAAGCGGGAGCACCTGTTGTTCCGGCAAGTGATCCATTACCTTATGATGATAAAAAAGTCATTGA
>JAQYWJ010000015.1 GCA_030145005.1 Desulfobacter sp.
GTTTTTGACCAGGAAACTGAATCCTGCACTGTTTTGAGAAGTGATGATCCTTTGATTAAGGCTCTGGATAGGTGAGCTTTAGTTGGGTGAGTACTGGTTGCGTTGATTTTTGTTATAGGCAACAATACTTTTGGTAGTGGTGGGGTGACTGGGCGGGGCGGGCTCCCCACATTTTCCTTCCGGCAAACTATGTTTTTTATATAAAATTACCACGGATTCTAACGATATCTTTAATGATTTCAGATCATGGAAAATTTTGATTGGGGTAACAATTCTTGACAAAACTTATCATGGATGTCCCCCGAATTATGAGAATTCCTAATTCCTGCCGCAGTGGAGAAGGTGTTAGGGCCATGGAAACAATAAAATTTACCACATGACTTGTCTTTTTAGCCGTCTTCTTCGTTTCACCAATGGGCACATATTTCACAATATGCTCCCATTGATGCGCCTTGAAGACGGCTAAAAATTCGGCGCCATGTTGGTAAATTTTAAAAGTTCCATGGCCCTTATCGCTGGTCGCCGCATGTCTTGTCATCGGCCCCCCTCGTCTCTTCCATCCGTCGGGTTATTTCCAGTTGCGTCTGAAAAACGGTTTTTTTGAGGGAAGAATTGAGCGCTTCTGCAAGTTCTGCCGCCTCGTTTATCTGCTTCAGAGCTTGATGATAGTATCCTTGCCGGAAAAGTGTTTCTGCCAGGTTGTTGGCTGCGGCAATGTGCTGCGGATTGATCCTCAGCAGCCTGCGAAAAAGCAGTTCTGCTTCATGGTATCTTGACCGGAGGAGGTAATTATTGGCAAGTGCGATCATGGCGGTCTGGTCTTCCGGCCAGACTGCCAGGGCTGCCTGGTATGCCTGAGTCGACTGACTGAGGTTCCCACTGGCTTCAAAACCACTGACTGCATCCAGATAGTTCATCGGTTCGGAGTGTTCAGGCAATTCCCCAGGCCTTAAAACAACCAACCCCCACGAGTCGCTACGGTTCCAGGTGGCGAGAAAATGTGCGGTATCCATCACCAGTCTTTTGTCCACACCGGATCTCAGGACGATTTTATTATCGGGGAAGGCTCCTATCACTACCGCGTAATGATAGGCGGGAAGGATATTGAGTCCGAGATTCTGCAACACCAAGACCGGCCTACCTGCCTGCAGCTCTTCAATAAGCGCTGAAATATTACCGTCTATCACGTACGGTATTCGACCAAACTTTCTGCTTGCAGCTATCAGTTCAAGCTGGAGACTGCCCTTCCTGCCGGGCAGGTAGATACGGGATACAAGGTCGTCGGGGGACACCATAACCCCGGATGCACCAAGCAACATTGCCAGCGAGGCAGGGCCGCACTGGTATTTCTTTTGGGGGAAAAACGGTGTATCTTCGAGTTCCAGCCGTTGTTCGGGCAGGACCGGGAGAATGTTTCCCTTCGTAGTACATCCATCCAGGATCAGCAGTGCCAGAAGCGCAAGGAGACAAACGGTTCTACCGACCACCACCGTTACAATTTGTTGAAAATGTTGGTGACTCCGACCAGTTCTAAAACGAGCAGTACCAGAAAGACTGCACCCACGACGGCAAGGGCGCTTGATCCGGCCGGTAAATCATTGATGTTGAGCTGTAGCTGGCTGATCTCCTGATCCGTTAACGCAGCAATACGGTTGCCGGCGTCATCCGGGTTCACTCCCAGTTCGATCAGTTTGTCACGAACGTCTTCACGGGATAGAAGGTCCTGGAGCTGAGCTTTTGGTGAGTTGCTCCGGGCTGCGATCAGAGTCTGGGTGTCGATGACCTTGGCCTGAACGACAGGAGTTAGTACACTCACTATAAAAAAAGTGATGAGAAGCGGGATAATGACAAATTTGGGTGCTGAATGACGCATATGCTATTCCTTATTTTCATAAATTATCAGTATTCAGAACCGGGAATCTTTCAGGAAACTGTAAAATCCGGGAGCATGAATAACTGCTGTATTCTTAAGGCGTACAATAGGAACTTGCTTTTTGTCAAGAACAGTATGAGAAATTATTGGAAGCCTGGAATATGGTCCCCACTCGACCTGGCGGCAGGAAAAAAACAAGCTTTGACTTAGCAAAATAAAAACTCAAACATAACTTGCATTAATTTGGAGACTCTGAATATTATTGTTTTCAAACATTGAATCCCGAGAACCTTTCCAGGCAAGGCGTTGACTGCTTCAGCATTGTGCCGCCGGAACTTTGAATTGGGAAAGATTGAGATTTTTGTACATTTATGGGAGTATATTGATTTTAAATTTAAGTATTTATTTGGCTTTTAGTTTTTGAAGGGCGGGTCGTATGCTGGAAAATGTAATACAGAAGATATTCAAGACCACCTCGCGGCGAATTGCAGTGCCGGCACTTTTGACGATCGTTCTTTATGTCATCGCTATGTTTATTATTTTTCTTCCTCATATTGAACAAAGCTTTATCAGCAGGAAGAAGGAAATGATCTGCGAGTTGACCGAAACGGTCTGGAGCCTGGTTGAAGACTACCACGAACGGGAGCTGTCCGGCGAACTGACCCGGCCCGAGGCTCAGAAGCGGGCACTCCTCCGGATCGGTAAACTCCGGTACGGTCCTGAAAAAAAAGATTATTTCTGGATTTCCGACATAAGGCCACGGATGATTATGCATCCGTATCGCTCGGATATTGTGAACAAGGATATCAAGGATATTCAGGATCCAGGTCTCAAAAGCCTTTATTTAAGGTGGAACGAGATAATTGCGAAGAAAGGCGCAGGGTTTGTTGATTATCAGTGGCAATGGAAAGACGACCCCACCAGAATGGCTGACAAACTGTCCTATATCAAAGGCTTTCAACCATGGGACTGGATTGTGGGTACCGGTATGTATCTCGATGACATTTATACGGAACTCAACGCGATACGCAATAAGTTTATCGCCATTTCCACCGTTATCCTGGGCATTGTCCTGATGCTGTCCCTGTATTCCATTCGCCAGACCATGAAGGCCGACAATGAACTGATACGAACCTTCATTGAACGCAAGAAACTGAACGAATCGCTGAAAGAAAGCAAAGAGCGCTTTCGGAGCCTTCTGGAAAACACCAGTGACTGGATATGGGAAAGCGATGAAAAGGGGCGGTATACCTATTCAAGCCCCAGGGTGGAGGAGTTGCTGGGTTTCTCCTCGGATGAAACAATGCACAAAACCATCATGGATTTCGTGCCCATCGATTTAAAGAACCTGTATCAGGAAACCTTCAAAAATTTGCTTGGCGGCCAAAAGTCATTTAAAGGTTTTGAGACTACATGCCAGAGAAAAAACGGCCGGCATGTGGTTGTCGAAAACAATGCGGTGCCGGTTTTTTCAGAAAACGGCGGGCTTTTGGGATACAGAGGGGTGACGCGGGACATCACGGACCGGAAAATGGCCATGGAAGAGCTTAAAAAGAGTCGAGATATCCTGCGTGCAAACCTTGAGGAAACCGTGGAGTCATTAGCCCTTGCTGAGGAAAAACGTGATCCCTACACTGCCGGCCATCAGACACGGGTTGACCGATTGGCCTGTGCCATTGCACGAGAACTCGGACTTTCAGATCATCAGATTGAAGGACTGCACTTTGCCGCACTTCTGCATGATATCGGCAAAATTGCCCTGCCGTCCGAATTTCTGTCCAAACCGACCCTTTTGTCCCACCAGGAGCATGAAATCATCAAATGCCATGTCCAGGTCGGGTATGATATCTTGAAAAACATTCATTTCCCATGGCCGGTTGCGGAAATCGTATACCAGCACCACGAATATCTTGACGGTTCGGGCTATCCCAGGAATCTGACCGATAAGGACATTCTTCTTGAAGCGAAAATACTGACGGTTGCCGATGTGGTGGAGGCCATATCATCCCACCGCCCCTACAGGCCGTCACTCGGCATAGAAGCCGCACGGGAGGAGATACGGAACGGCCGGGGAATTCGATATCATGCCCCTTGCGTGGCCGCCTGCCTGAAGCTCATCAAAGATGAAAAAATGGATTTTTCGTGATTGTCAGATTATCGAGCCCCCATAAATATGGTTGATGGGATGTTTGTTTACATGCGATAGCCTTGGGCAAAAGTAAAATAGCGTTACCCGGTCCTGTTTTTTTTATATTAAAGAATTTTATTCTCAAGGAGAAAAAATGCCCGTAATTGTCCAATATATTGTTGTCAGGGATGGAGAAGAAAAGATGAGATTCGCGACAAAAAAAGAAGCAGACGCTTATGATAAGATGTTGGATATTGCCGACAATTTGTTTGATTTTCTTCAAAATTCTGATATCGTTCTTGATGAAACCCGCAAAGAAGAAATTTCCCTTTTGTTGGCTGAAAAACGCGATGAGGTGATGCCTATTTTAAGGGGAGTCTCCCCTAAAGCCAAAAATGACCGGAAAAAGAGCACCTCTTCTTCGGAAACTACCAAAACCCGGGGCAAGGCGGTCGCAAAACAGACTGCGTCGGAACGGGCCGATACATCTGAGACCCACACAGCTCCTGAAGTCAAGCCTGTTTCTAAGTCTGCGGCCAAAACTACTTCCCGTACAAAGGGGGCATCTTCAAAAAAGAGTGGATAGGCGAAATGATTTTTTAAAATTCGACAGGGATACCGTTGATTCTGCCGGTTGCCAGGTCGCTTTGGCATTTTAAGGGGGTGAAGATCCTTCAAACAAATTCCGGTACCGGCTTTTTGCCAAAGGAAAATACCTATGCCTTCTTTTTTATTTAGACTAATGCGTGTGGTTGTGGTTTTGCTGCTTGCCGCAGGCGTGGCTTTGTGGCTATTTGTTTCCCGGGAAAAACCTCAAAAAAAGGAAATGACGGACACTCCGCCAAAAGTGTTATGTGTCCCGGCAGTATCGGGCACTTCTGATATGACCGTTGAAGCCTTTGGGACGGTTACACCCCGAAACAGTGTGAAGTTGGCCATGGAGGTTGCCGGCCGCATTGATTATATCCACCCTGATTTTCGGGAAGGTGCACGCATTAATAAAGGTGAAATTCTTTTGCGCATTGACCAGCGCACCCTTGTCTTGAATGAAAAAAATGCCCGGGTCCAGGTGGACCAGGCCCGGGCTGATATCCGTCTGCTTGAACAGAAAACATTGAATTTAAAGGCAGATGCCGGGCTTGCTCGCTCTAATCTGGAACTAACGTCCAAGGAGCTGGAACGGATCAGGGCGTTGGCCAAAAATCAGTTTGCATCCAAAACCAGTTTGGATAAAGCGGAACAACAGTATCTGTCCGCGGAAAATCAGTTGCAGCAAATCACCAATGCCTTGGCGCTTGTCCCCTCACGCATGGCCTTAAAAAAATCGGCCCTGGCTTCGGCCCAGGCTGCACTTGAAACGGCTTTTCTGATGCTTGAAAAATCTGAAATTAAAGCAGACTTTTACGGATTTGTGATGACGAAACAGGTCCAGGCTGGGGAGTATGTTAATCCGGGCCAGGTGCTTGGGGTTATATATGAAAAAGATGCCCTGGATGTTGATATCCGCATTCCCCTTGAAGAACTTCAATGGCTGGGTTCTGTTTTTAAAGACGGTGGACGGCCCCAAGCGAGTTTGACCATAGCCAATCTGGAAGGCGGACGCTCTCCGGTGTGGCCGGGCCATGTGGTCAGAATTAAAGCCGCCGTTGACGAAAAAACCCGGACCATGCCCATGACCGTTGAGATCGGTACCCTTGATGTTAAAGATCCTTTGCTGCTGCTCAGACCCGGTGTCTTTGTCAAATGCCGTGTCAAAGGGGAACAAAAGGAAAACGTGTTTAAGATCCCGCGAACGCTCATGCGCTCCCCGGATACCCTGTATCTGGCCCGGGAAAATCATCTTGTGATTAAAAAGGTCACATTAATCCGGCGGTTTGAAGAAGATGTTTATATCACCGGGGGCCTGGCCCCCGGTGATCTGATTATTGAATCACCCTTGCCCGGAGCTTTGCACGGTATGGCCATCACCGTTAAAAAGGCAAGGGACAACCAATGAAAGCCCTTGGTAAATGGTCAGTGGAACACCGTGTTACGGTGAACCTGGTCATGGTGTTTCTGATCGTGGCCGGGATGTTCACGGCCATGAACATGAAACGGGAGATGTTTCCGCAGTTCTCTTTGGATATGATCAGTATTGCCGTGGATTATCCGGGGGCTTCCCCCGAGGATGTGGAAGAGGGCATCTGCATCAAAATTGAAGAGCAGCTCAAAAGCATTGAAGATATCAAAACCATGTATTCCTCCGCAGTTGAAGGCCATGCCGAGGTGACGCTGGAACTTGATGCCGGCACGGACATCACCGACAAGCTCAACGAGGTTAGAACCGAGATTGATCTGATCGACTCTTTCCCCACCCAGGCCGAAGATCCTGTGGTGGTTGAGATCAAAAACAATGAGCCGGCTATTTATGTGGCTGTTTACGGTGATGTGGCGGAACGAATCCTTAAGCAAACTGCCGACAAAATCAGGGATGACCTGGTGGGATTTGATGAGATCTCCCTGGCAGAACTCACAGGTGTCCGCGAGTATGAGATCTCAGTGGAAATTTCCGAAGAAAATCTGCGCAAATTTTCCCTCTCCTTTGATGATGTGGTGCGCGCCGTGGGTACGGGAAGCCTTGAACTGCCCGGCGGACTGGTTAAAACCCCCGGCGGCGAGTTTTTAATCCGGGCCAAGGGCAAACGGTATACCGGTGCTGAATATGAACAGATTCCTCTGGTGACAAGGACTGACGGTACTGTGGTCCGGCTCGGGGATGTGGCCCGGGTAGTTGACGGGTTTGAGGACCAGGACCTTCAATCCCGGTTCAACGGGCAGCCGGCTGCCATGGTGGTGGTGGAGCGCACCAGTTCCCAGGACACCATTGCCATTTCCAACCGGGTGCTTGCCTATATTGACAATGCCCGGGATGATCTGCCCAAAGGAATCCGTCTTGGACACTGGTACAATATAGCGGATATGGTCCAGGACCGCATTGATCTTTTGCTCAAAAACGGAATCCAGGGTATTATTCTGGTGTTTGTGGTGCTGGCCCTGTTTCTGGATTTAGGCCTTGCCTTCTGGGTGGCCTCGGGTATTCCAATTACCTTTATGGGAGCGTTTCTTTTTCTGGAATACATTGGTTCGTCAGTGAATATGCTCTCTTTGTTCGGGTTTATCATGACCCTGGGCATCCTTGTGGATGACGCCATTATTGTGGGGGAGAATGTCTATACCCACTACGCTGCCGGCAAAACACCCAAGCAAGCTGTCATGGCAGCCATGGAACAGGTGGGGGGGCCTGTGCTCATGGCCGTGACCACCACCATCGTGGCGTTTGCGCCTTTAATGTTTATCACCGGCATCATGGGAAAGTTCATCGCTGTCATGCCCCAGTCCGTGATCTGCATTCTTTTCATATCCCTTCTGGAAGCCTTTTTTATCCTTCCGGCCCACCTGGAAGGCACCCTGACCCACTCATCTGCGAGTGGCGGCAGGCCAAAGATTTACAAAGTTCTGTTTTTCTGGGCCCACTGGCTTAAAACGGAGATTGCCTATATTCACGGCATGTTGAGAATCCGGATGGAAAAAGGACTGAACCGCGTCATCTACGCCTATTATCTTCCAATACTGCGCTATTGTATTAAAAACAGATATTTTACCCTGGTACTGGGTGTGGGATGCCTGATCATAAGTTTAGGACTGATCGCCGGTGGGCATGTACCGTATACCTTTTTCCCGAAAACTGATTCCGACTGGATGCTTTCAGAAATTGTATACCCATTGGGCACCCCCTTTGAAACCACCCAGGATACCATTAAACAGATTGAAACCGGTGCCTTTAAACTCAACGATTATTTCAGGGATCGGGTTGAGGATAAAAAAGATCTGATTGTAAATACGTTCTCCCTGGTGGGGGTTATACCACGCCGGGACTGGAAAGAAGGGATATCGGGCGGGCATTGCGGTGAAGCCTGGATCGAAATCTTACCGGCTGCAAAGCGTCCGGATATCCTGGCTGCGGAGGTCGCCGCCAAATGGCGGGAATTCACCGGTGATATTCTCGGGGCGGAACAGTCCTCATTTACCATTATTGGTGGCGGTCCCGGGGGCAACCCCATTGAGATCCGTCTGCACGGCAGTGAGCTTTCCCAAATGGAAGCGGCAGCCCAGGTCCTTAAGCAGGAGATTGCATCCTATCCGGGCACCTTTGACATCACCGATGATTTCAGGTCCGGAAAAATGGAAAAACAGATCTATATCCGTCCGGGTGCTGAATCTTTAGGCGTGACCATGGCCGATATCGCCACCCAGCTTCGCCAAGGCTATTACGGTGATGAGGTCCTTAAAATTCAGCGGGGAAAAGATGATATCAAGGTCATGGTCCGGTATTCCAAGCAGGAACGGGAAACCGAATCCAGCATAGACCGCTTTCGCATCCGGACAAAGGATAACCGGGAAATACCCTTGAACCAGGTGGCCCGTATTGAGACCCAAAGGGGATACGCCACAATTAAGCGTGTGGACAGGCACAGGGTGATTACGGTGACTTCCAATCTTGATGAGGACATTGCAAATGCCCGGAATATTGTAAAGGACTTAAGTAAAAATTTTCTGCCTGACATGATCAAGCGCTTTCCCGGGGTTGACTATGACCTTGAAGGCCAGGCCAAGCGCAGCAAGGAGTCCATGGACAGCCTGATGAAAGGGTTTATTGTGGCAGCCATGATTATTTTTCTGCTTTTAGCAAGTCAGTTTCGCTCCTACAGCCAGCCATTGATCATCATGACCGCTATCCCCTTTGGTCTGATCGGGGCCATTGTGGGGCATTTTATAATGGGTCTGGATATTACCATGATTTCGATTTTCGGAATCGTGGCTCTGTCCGGTGTTGTGGTTAACGACTCCCTGATTCTCATTGATTTTATCAATGTTAAAGTGGCCGGAGGAACCGACGTATTTGAGGCCGTGGTCAAGTCCGGTGAAAGCCGGTTCCGCCCTGTGATTTTGACCTCCTTCACCACGGTGGCAGGCCTTGCCCCGCTTTTAACGGAAACAAGCTTCCAGGCCAAATTTCTTATTCCCATGGCCGTAAGTATCAGTTTCGGTCTGGTTGTCGCCACGGTGCTGACCCTGATTTTTGTACCGGCCCTGTATGTGGTGATTCGTGAATGGAGCCGGTTTTTAAAAGGCGGGCAGGATTTACAAAGAGATGGGTTGCAATCGGAATTGGACAAAGATCTATGAATAATATGTTTACCGAGCAGTTTTGGATGGATGCCTGGGTCAATGATGTGGCAGGCAAAGATACCCTTGCCGTGCATAAGGGCTATTCAACCGCACAGTACTGGGACAATGCTTCGGTAACGTATAATACGAATAAAGATGAAATTAAAAGTCGGCGTACGACCCGTGCTCTGGCAGCGCTTAAGGAAAAGGGCCTGCTGTTTGAGGGCATGCGTGTCCTGGACATTGGCTGCGGTACCGGGATGATGGCTTTGGCCCTGGCACAGGAAGGGGCTTTGGTTACGGCCATGGATTTTTCTTCGGGCATGCTTGACCGGTTCAAATCAGATATCCCCAAAGACTTAAACAACCAAATTACCCTTGTGCAGGAAGACTGGCTCCAGCTGGATATCCGGCAAAAAAGGTGGGAAAAGGCCTTTGATCTGGTCGTGGCATTTATGTCACCGGCCGTGGCCAACCCAAAGGCGTTTTCAAAAATGATCCAATGTGCGGCAAAGGGGTGTGCGGTCAGGGGGTGGGCTGCCCGGCGTCAGCCCCAAGTGCTCAAGGATCTGTGGGAAATGATCATGAACCGTCCTTTGGACGATAAGCCCCAGAGCATTCTTTATAAAATTAATCTGCTGTTTTCCATGGGGTTGTATCCGGACGTTTATTTTGACGTGGTGGAATGGGATCAAATCGTTTCCGTGGAAACCGAAGCAGAAAACCAGATCTCTTTTTTTACAAAGGTGACTGGGAAATCTGACGGGGATATCCGGCCTGTGATCCATTCATATCTGCAGAGCCGTGCAGGAAAAGGGCAGATTGAAAAAAAGCAGAAGGGACTGACCGCAACTGCTGTTTTTCTGGTTGATCCTTTGATTTAGGGACTGTGACTAATTGTCTTCCCGGTGGCGGCAGTCGTCCATGCTTTGAATAAAGGCCTGGAATTTTTTAAAGGTGGATGTGTCCATGGCATGCTCCATGCGGCACGCGGTGTCGTCAGCCTTTTGTTCCTCCACGCCGATAAAGCGGATTAGGAAATCCTTTAACATAATATGGCGCTTTTCAATTTCTTTTGCTATTTTTTCACCTTTGGCTGTCAGGGTCACATAGCCGTAGGGTTCGTAATTGATCAGTTCCTGGGCTGCCAGTTTTTTGAGCATCCCGGTGACGGATCCGCGCTTGATGTCGAGCCGTTCGGCAATATCCTTTGACCGGGCAACCGTATTGGTTGTTTGAAGGTGAAGTATGGTTTCAAGATAGTCTTCCAGGCTTTCGGACAGGTCAAGTGATTTGGTCATTCATTTTCCTCCGGTTGAAATTTAGCATTTCTTATAATGAAGCGTCTTGATAAGTTTATCAATATATTTTTTAAAAGTTTCAAAAAAAATTAGGCATTGTCTTACATTTTGCAGGCCAAGTCTAAAGTGTTGTCAGATCGTACAATTTGATTATAGTATTAGAAGATGTTGTTGCAGACTTCACCAGTAAACAATAACTTTTCATGATAGAGGTAAACCCATGAGCGATGATTCCAGACCTATTACGCCAGAGATTGTAACAGAAGAGGAAGAGGAAAAGGAAAACAACAGCGGGCTGGTTACCCAGAATACAAAGCCTACATTTTTGTATCTTGTCCCCATAACCGGACGTCCCCACCTGCCGGCACAGGTCCAGCCTTTAGTTGTCAACAAGAAGCGCTGGGAAGAAACCCTGACTAAGTCAGCCAAGGAGAACCGGGGGCTTTTAGGGCTGACCTATTTCAGTGAAGTCAAGGGAAAGTATGTATATAAAGAAGAATTTCCCAAGATCGGATGCGTTGTACGCATGCTCAATGTCCAGGAAGTGGAGGGTAATCTGCAGTTCATTGCCCAGGGCCTGGAACGGTTTAAGATTAAAAAATTTTTGTCTGACAAGCCGCCCTTTGTGGCGGAAGTGGAATATTTCCCTGAATCCAAGGACGATGAGGATGAGGTCAAGGCCTATGCCATTTCCATTATTTCAAATATCAAGCAGCTTTTATCCTTGAATCCTTTGTATTCGGAAGAACTCAAACAATACCTGAATCGTTTTTCACCGGACCAGCCGTCGCCCCTGACCGATTTTGCGGCAGGCATTACCACGGCTTCCGGGGATGATCTGCAGGATATCCTTGAAACCGAATCCATTCTGGACCGGATGAAAAAGGTGATGATGCTTCTGCAAAAGGAGATTGAGATCGCCAAGCTGCAGACAAAAATCCAGAAGGACATCAACATCAAGGTGGATGACAATAAACGCAAGTTTTTTCTCAGAGAGCAGCTTAAGGCCATCCAGAAAGAGCTTGGCATTCAAAAGGACGACAAAACGTCTGATGTGGATAAGTTCAAGGAGCGGTTTGAGGAACTTGACCCGCCGGAACATGTGGTCAAACGCTTTGCCGAGGAAATTGAAAAACTGTCCGTGCTGGAAATCGGGTCTTCGGAATACGGGGTGACCCGTAACTATCTGGACTGGGTCACCTCTTTTCCCTGGGGGGTGTATTCCGAAGATAATGTTGATATAGCGCGGGCCGAAAAAGTGCTTGACCGAGATCATGCAGGGCTCTCCGATGTCAAGGAGCGGATCATCGAGTTCTTTGCCGCAGGCGTGTATAAAAAGGATATTTCAGGGTCCATCATTTTGTTTGTGGGACCGCCCGGCGTGGGAAAAACTTCCATTGGCAAGTCCATTGCCGAAGCCCTGGGCCGAAAATTTTATCGGTTTTCCCTAGGGGGAATGCGCGACGAGGCCGAGATAAAGGGGCATCGACGCACCTATGTGGGAGCTTTGCCCGGCAAATTGGTCCAGGCCCTGAAAGATACGGCCGTGGCCAACCCTGTGATCATGCTTGATGAGGTTGATAAGATAGGTATATCTTACCAGGGAGATCCTGCTTCGGCATTGCTGGAAGTGCTGGATCCCGAGCAGAATTCAGCATTTTTGGATCATTACCTGGATCTTCGCATTGATTTGTCCAAGGTGCTGTTCATCTGCACGGCCAATACCCTGGACACCATCCCGCCCCCCTTGCTGGACCGTATGGATCGTATTAATTTAAGCGGGTATATCACCTCCGAGAAACTGGAGATCGCAAGAAAGCATCTGTGGCCCAAGCTTTTGAAGCGAAATAAGCTCAATGCTTCCATCATCACCATCACCGAGCCCACCATCCGGCATCTCATTGAGGGCTATGCCCGGGAAGCCGGGGTTCGTAACCTTGAAAAGTCTTTGAACAAGATCATCCGCAAAAGTATTGTCAAGATTTTAAAGGAGAACAAAGAGAAGATACAAATCAACATCAAGTCCCTGGAAGATCTGCTGGGACCGCCTATATTCACCCAGGAAAAGCAGATGACGGGGGTAGGCATTGTGACAGGTCTTGCCTGGACCGCCATGGGCGGTGTTACGTTGTCCATTGAGGCGGTGAAGGTGCATGGAAAAAATGCCGGGTTCAAGCTGACCGGAATGCTTGGGGACGTGATGCAGGAATCCGCCTCCATTGCGCTTTCCCATGTGCGCTCGTCATCAAAACTTTACGGTATCAGTGGTGACTATTTTGATGAGGCCTTTATCCATATCCATGTGCCCGAAGGGGCCACGCCCAAGGATGGCCCGAGTGCCGGCATAACCATTGCCACAGCCATTGTGTCCCTGGCGGCGGGCCGGCAAATCAAAAGATCTTTGGCAATGACCGGCGAGCTTACACTTACAGGCGATATCCTGCCCGTGGGCGGAATCAAGGAAAAAATCATTGCCGCCCGGCGGGTGGGTATTAAAGAGATCATCCTGCCCCATGGGTGTATCAGTGATTTTACGAAACTGCCCGAACATATTAAAGAGGGCATTGAGTTTCATTTTGTTAAAAAATATAAAGAGGTCTACAAGATAGTTTTTGGGTAAACAGGCTCTAAAATTTACAAGGATACCGTCCCGAATCTTTTAAAAGATTCGGGACGGCACTTTTTGGGTTATATGAAAATCAAAGTAACTTATTGAATTGCTTTTATGTTTCGTTATGGGTTGAGTCTGGGTGTTGATAGACCGGATCAGCCCATGGCTGTTATTTATAGATTCCCTTAGATTAAACTGTTGCCCTGATTTTTTCCCACACCGGACTCGGGATCTGGGCACCCATGACCTGGCATACCTCATATCCGCATATTGATCCTAACTGACCGCTTTTTTCGATGGGAAGGTCGTTGGCAATGCCGTATAAAAAGCCGGCTGCCCACAAATCCCCGGCTCCTGTGGTGTCAACCGGCGCATTGCCTCTTACCGGCTCAATGCGGGTGACTGAATTGTCGTGGCGAACATAGCTGCCCCGGCTTCCCACTTTTAAAACTGCATATGTAACGTTGTCAGACAGCTTTTCAAGGGCGGTATTTTCATCTGATTCCCCGGTATAGGCCTTTGCTTCGTCCTCGTTGGCAATGAGGATGTCCACATATTCCTTGACCAAATCCTGCAGAATATCTTTGGATGCATTGACCACCTCAAAGCTTGCCAGATCCAGGGCCACCAGGGCACCGGCCTCTTTAGCCGCTTTGACCGCGGCCATCATCAGGTCGCGGTTAAACAGCAGATAGCCTTCCACAAGGGCAATGGCCGTGTTTGAAAACATCTGACTGGTAACGGCGGCAGGGTCCAGCAGACTTGACGCACCAAGATCCGTGAACATGGAACGTTGGGCATCCGGTGTTACAACGGATAACACCTTGCCTGTGGGGGTGTCAAAGTAACTGAGTACGGGTTCCACCCGGCACTCCCGGACCTCGCTTTCAAAAATATCCCCGTAATCATCTTTGCCCCGGGCCCCGATGAACCTGGCTGCACCGCCAAGCTTGCCCACACCCAGGATGGTGTTGCAGGCAGCCCCGCCGGGCACAATCACCGGTACCTGGGACGAGGCTGATATGATGGCCTGCTGTTCATCTGCCGTAGCATAGGTCATTCCACCTTTTTCTTTGTTAAATTTTTGTAAGAATTCATCGGTATCGTTGATAAGAACATCCACTAAGGCAGAGCCGATTCCTGTGATGGTATTAGAAGGCATAATATATCTCCAGTTGTAGATAATTGTTTTAAAAATGATGGCTATCATCAAAAAGTCCGGCTTGCTTGTCAAGGTATTTTTACAAAGCTTATGCAAATATACAGATATCTTGATGTATTTTTATGGGCCATTGACAAAGATGATGATAACTGTCATTAATATATCGGTTTTTGCTTTTCCCGCATTGGGTTTTATAGATCCAAAATTCCAATATTGTAGCGTCTGAGCCGGGAAATTTTATACCAAAACGCATAAATAAATCACCCCATATTAAGAGCGTAAGGAGATATTATGTCAGAAAACAAATCTTTTCTGTTTACATCCGAATCCGTGACCGAAGGCCATCCTGACAAGGTGGCAGATGCCATCTCAGACAGTATTCTCGATGCCATCATGGCCGAAGACAAAAAATGTCGTGTGGCCTGTGAGACACTTGTTACCACTGGGCTTGCAATGGTGGCCGGTGAAATTACAACCGACTGCTATGTGGATATTCCCGAAGTGGTCAGAACCACCATCAAGGATATTGGCTACAACTCCTCCAACATGGGCTTTGACTGGCAGACCTGTTCCGTGATCACCAGCATTGATCATCAGAGCGCCGACATTGCCCAGGGGGTAAATGAAGGCGACGGACTCTTCAAGGAACAGGGTGCCGGCGACCAGGGCCTGATGTTCGGTTATGCCACCAATGAGACCGAAGAGCTGATGCCCATGCCCATCGTCTATGCCCATAAGCTGACCAAACGGTTGGCCCAGGTTAGGAAGAACGGGGCCCTTGATTTTCTGCGTCCTGACGGAAAATCACAGGTCAGCATCGAATATGTGGACGGCGTGCCCAAACGGGTTGACACAGTAGTTGTCTCCACCCAGCACTCACCGGATATTTCCTATGCGGATCTTAAGGCTGCCGTAATCAAGGAAGTGATTAAAAAGGTGATCCCTGAAGAGATGATGGACGGTGACACCCGGTTTTTCATCAACCCCACCGGCCGTTTTGTTGTGGGCGGCCCCATGGGTGACTGTGGTGTGACGGGACGTAAAATCATCGTAGACACTTACGGTGGTCAGGGCAGCCACGGCGGCGGCTGTTTTTCAGGAAAAGATCCTTCCAAGGTTGATCGTTCCGCCTCTTATATGGGCCGGTATGTAGCCAAGAATCTGGTGGCAGCAGGGCTTGCGGACAAGTGCGAAGTACAGATCGCCTATGCCATCGGCGTGGCCGAACCTGTATCCATGATGGTGGATTTCATGGGAACCGGAAAGATTTCAGAATCAAAAGCGGGTGACATTGTCAAAGAGGTGTTTGACCTGCGCCCGGCAGGGATTATCACCGAGCTGGACCTGCTGCGTCCCATCTACAGAAAAACATCTGCCTACGGGCACTTTGGACGCAAAGACCCTGATTTTTATTGGGAAAGAATCACTAAAGCCGACCAGATCAGATCCCTTGCAGGGTTATAATTTAAAGGAAAAGGAGTTTTTATGAGTCAGAAGGAAGATAACGAATGTATAAATTTGGACTTGTCTTTGCCCTATAAGGTCAAAGACATTGGTCTGGCCGAAGCCGGGCACAAAGACATGCAGCTGTCTGAAAAGGAGATGCCCGGGCTGATGGCAATCCGGGAAAAATACGGTCCTGAGAAACCGCTTAAGGGTTTAAAAATCATGGGCAGCCTGCATATGACCATTCAAACGGCCATGCTTATTGATACGTTATATGAACTGGGTGCTGATGTGCGCTGGGCTACGTGCAATATTTTTTCTACCCAGGACCATGCCGCCGCCGCTATTGCCGATAAGGGAACGGCTGCCGTATTTGCATGGAAGGGCGAAACCCTTGAAGAATTCTGGTGGTGTACGGAACAGGCGCTTACCTGGCCGGATGGATCCGGCCCGGATCTGATCGTGGATGACGGCGGTGATGCCACTTTGTTTGTTCACCAGGGGGTTAAGGCTGAGACTGATCCGTCTATTTTTGATAATGAAGTTGGCAGCCTGGACGAGCGTTGCCTCATGGACCGGCTGCAGGTCAGTTATAATCAGGATAAACAGCGCTGGACAAATATTGCCAAAAAGATCCGCGGCGTCTCCGAGGAGACTACCACCGGCGTTCACCGGTTATACCACCTTGCCTCTGCCGGTGAATTGCTGTTTCCGGCCATCAATGTCAATGATTCAGTGACCAAATCCAAATTTGACAACCTTTACGGTTGCCGGGAATCTCTGGCCGACGGTATCAAACGGGCGACAGATGTGATGCTCGCAGGCAAAACAGTGGTCGTGGCCGGTTTCGGTGATGTGGGCAAAGGGTGTGCCGATTCCATGAAAGGCTATGGTGCCATCGTACTGATCACCGAGATTGATCCCATCTGCGCACTTCAAGCTGCCATGGAGGGCTTCGAGGTCGTCACCATGGATGAGGCGGTAAAACGGGGTGATATTTTTGTTACAGCCACAGGCAATTACCATGTCATCACCGGTGAACATATTGCACAGATGAAAGATGAGTCCATAATCTGCAACATCGGGCATTTTGACAGCGAGATCGAAATGAGTTTTCTGGACAACCATCCAAATGCTGAAAAGATTACGATCAAGCCCCAGGTGGACAAATGGATGCTGCCTTCGGGCCGTTCGGTCATTGTTCTGGCCGAAGGGCGTCTGGTCAATCTTGGTTGTGCCACGGGGCATCCCAGTTTTGTCATGAGCAACAGTTTTTCCAACCAGACCATGGCCCAGATCAAACTGGCCCAGGAAGATCTGGAGAAAAAAGTATATACCCTGCCCAAGGAACTGGATGAGGAAGTGGCAAGACTGCACCTGAAAAATTTGTCCGTTAACTTGACGGAACTGACCCAGGAACAAGCCGATTATATTGGTGTGCCGGTTAAGGGGCCGTTCAAACCGGATCATTACCGGTACTAGCGGATATCGGTTCAAAATACCGATTTGAAAATAATAAAAAAAAGGCGGTACTTGCAAAAGGGCCGCCTTTTTGTGTGCTGAAACGAGCTGATTGTTCCGTGCGTTCAGAAAAATAAACCAGATCTAAAAATATGATTCAAGAAAATGAATCGATGTTTTTATTTATATTATAAGTGCGTTATAGTTTTTGAGCTAATGAGATGGCATGTGAAAGTTCAAAAATTTGAACTTTTTCCCTGGTGGGAAGCGGTAAAAGGGAGTGTATCTGCCGTGCAAAAAATACCTGAAACGATTTTTTTATTAAAAAGATTAATAAAAACAATATATTGATATTTCTTGAAAAGGAGGTTGGGTTGCTTGGCACATCGCTTGCTATGTAATATCTGTAATTAAGATAAAAAACAAATTCATCTTTTTTCCTTTTCCGAAGAAGGCTGCCGATACCCGGCAGCCTTCTTTGGTTTTACTCGATCATCAAGTTTTAGAAGGGCTTGGGATGCTCAGGCCCTTAAATGCGGTGAGGAGCCTAATTACAATTACATATAAAAAAGGGGTTTGCTGTTTTTTTCCCATATTCGATTACTTCGGATGAGCATTCCGACAAATCATACTCCTCGGAAGCACTATGATTAAAACGGACCGTTTTATCTGTAAATTCAATTTGAAGCGGGATGGTTACCGCTACGTTCTCGGAACAAAGACTCTCTTTTTTAGAAGGGGTATATCTTACCTCTCCACCTGCTTCGTTTCTTAATATTATGGCATTTTCGGTGGTGCTTAGTGCTGTTACTTCTCCTTGGTTGTTAAACTGCAAAGAGTTGATATCCCCCATAATGCCTTCGGGATCATTATCATAGGCCGATATTGGCCCAATTTTTGTTTCAACCGTATACGGCTCAGCCGGTTCAACCGATTTAACAGAACCGTCTTCATAAAATGAAATGCCAACGCGAATACGCATTGTGCCCAAGGGTGTTTGGGCCTCAACCGTCTCCTGGGGCCAGAAGGTAATACTTTTTATATTGCCGTTTTTATAAAATACAAGATTAATTATCTTGGCCTTAATTGTTCCGCAGGGCAGTTTTAATTCAAGGTCCTTGGCCAGGGTGTACTCGTCTTTTTCTCCCCAGTAACCGCTTAACTTGCCATTAAGGGGAAAAAGTTTTTTTAAGACTTCATCATCATAAAACATGACCAGTTCTGCCGATATGTTCCCGTATTTTGTTTCAATGTCGGCCGCCTTCTGGAGCGGCGCTTTTTTTATATTTCCGTTATCATAAAAGTTAACCGGTTTTAATACCCTTCTTCCATGATCATCTACTGAATATTGGGGGACAATGACCCCGACGGGTGTTTCGATCTTAATCGGTTCAGTAAAAATCAGGGATGCGGGATTGCCGGATGCGTATTTTTCCAGATCCTGATAGCCGGGTATTTCGCCATACTTTGTTTTTAGCAGTTTCACGTTCAACCTCTTTTCTTTTTTTGGGGGTCCCTAAAACACTTTCCAAAGATGTTTACCACGGATAATCAAAATCCGCACCCCATCATCCCGGCCATGGGGTTCTTTTTATTGCATGCCTGGATGTCTCGTTGGACCATAAAGTCCATACTGTGCCCCTCGAAAGCGGCTTCAGCGGCCTCTATGATTGTTCCGGCCAATTCTAAAACATCTATTTTCTGTATCCTATTCATAAACCGTGGAGCGGCAAATGATAGATGGCAAAAAATCGCTATCTGTTCGGGGTAAATGTAATATTGGGGTGAATTGAACTCACAGAGTGCTATTCAATTTGTGGTGTGGGATTATCAAAAACCAGGTCGGCAAGGCTGGGCATATTGAATTTTTTAGAAATGCGATCGGCGATGTAGTCGTAGATGTTGATCCCAAGTTTTTTAGCGGTTTCAGCTATAGTTAAAAATGCGTCTTTGGCCTCAGTCCCTGCTTTCGATTTTGTTTGTAAGCTGACGTCTTGCCTACGTTTTTCTACCCTTGCTGCCAATTCAGAAGAATTATTGTGTAAGGGGAGTTCAGGATGTTTTAAAACCAGAAGAAGAGCTTCTTTTTTGCTTTTA
>JAQYWJ010000016.1:0-5885 GCA_030145005.1 Desulfobacter sp.
TTTATTATCCCATAAAATTCGGCAAGGCATTTTTTATAGAGCCCTATGCCGGTGTCAGGGGAACCTTATGGGATGCAGATAATTTCACTGACAGCGACGGGGATGATTCCAACACCAGGACCCGGGGACTTTATGAAATGGGCATGGACCTGTCAACAACCCTTAGCCGTGTGTTCACATTGGACACGGATTTTGCCGAAAAGATCCAACACAAAATTGTGCCCAGACTGGAGTATGACTATATTCCCTTTGTGGACCAGGAGGATCTGCCCTACTTTGATGCCATAGACGATATTTCAGAAAAAAACATCATTACCTGGTCTTTGACCAACACATTCACCTCCAGGCATACAATAACGGATGAAAACGGCGAAGAATCCAGGGCCTACAAAGAACTTTTCTGGTTCAAACTCTCCCAGGGCTATGACATCCGGTATGAACAGGATGGGGATGATGCCGACGACGACCCCTGGCAGGACTTGACATTAAAATATGAATTAAATCCGCTGAAATACCTGAAGTCAAACGGCACCATAGCCTTTGATCCCAATAACAGCCATTTCACAAAAGTACAGATCGGGGGCACGGTATCAGATAATAGAGGGGACAGTCTTTACATATCTTATCGATATACGAAAGATTATTCACATACCTGGAAAACAAGAATCACCACAAATCTGGTGCCGGACACCCTGAAAGCATATTATTCCGTTGAAAAAGATCTTGAAGACCAGAAAACCGTTGAAACCGGTGTGGGTATTTCCATAAACCGGCCGTGCTGGGGATTGAACCTGGCGTTTACAGAGGAATCTACAAATAAATCTTTTGCCTTCATGGTGATCCTGAAGGGTATCGGAGAATTCGGCACACAATGAAAGACAAAACTCTTTGGTTTGCCCTGCTGACCCGAAGCAATTTCGAGCAGACCGTGTACTCACGCATAAGCAAAAAAAAAATAGATTCGTTCCTGCCCAGGACAAGAAAGCCCAGCAAAAGAAAAGACCGCAAGCTCATGATAGAAACCCCGTTGTTTCCCGGGTACGTATTTGTTAAATCCACCATGGCGCCGGTGGACCAGTTACCGATTTTAAAAACCCTGGGTGCAGTCAGGCTTTTAGGGAACTCTGCCGGCCCCGTACCCGTGCCCGAGCACCAGATTGAGTCGCTCAAGCTTTTGACATCCGTAACCCAGGATCTGGTTACAGGCAACATTATTGAGTTAAAAAAAGGAGATCCGGTAATCATCCTTGAAGGCCCCATGGCAGGGCTGAAAGGAGAGTTTTTTGAACATAAGGGCAAGGGCAGGATCATTATCAAAGTAGACCTGTTAGGCAGATATGCAGGCGTAGAGGTGGATTCTGACAAGGTTGAAAAAATCCCGGACCTGTTATCATAAGCCCTTGACTTTTTGATGCATATTCATTAAAACCCCTTGAAAAACTTTTTAGCTGTTTAACATATTTGAGGTTCCATGAATAAACTTGAATTGATTTCCACATTGAAAGACCGGGCCAACCTGACCAAATCAGAAGCAGCCGACGTAATAAAAATATTTTTTGACTCCCTGTCAGAGGCCTTTGTCAAGGGTGAGCGGGTCGAGATAAGAGGACTTTGCAGCTTTCATATCAAAGAGTATAAAAGCTATGTGGGCAGAAACCCTAAAACCGGACAGAAAGTAGACATCCCGCCCAAACGCCTGCCGTTTTTTAAATGCGGTAAAGAACTTAAAGAGCGGGTTGATTATTAGTCCGATGTTGCTGATATGCCTCCTGCACCTTCCGAAACGAACCGGGAAGCCTTTCCCTCATCTTTGCCATTATCTGAATTAACCTATATTGTTCAGACCGGCCGGATCCCCAATGCCCTCCTTTTTTACGGGCCCCGGGGAACCGGCAAAAAACAGGCTGCGCTTTTTTTTGCACAGGCCTGCAATTGCCGTACAGACAACGGTCGGCCGTGCAATATCTGCGCTTCGTGCAAAAAAATATCTGCGGGCATGCACCCGGACATGATCTTTCTTGGTCCGGCTGAAAATAAAAAGATAATCACCATTTCCCAAATCCGGGACATAGGCGGCATCATCACATCCCGCGCCAATGAAGCAGCGTATAGAATGGTGTGCATCCTTCATGCAGACCTGATGAACCCCCAGGCCCAGAATGCCCTTCTCAAAATGCTTGAAGAACCGCCGGGACACACATTTTTCATCCTTGCCGTAGAGCAGACCGCTCCCCTTTTACCTACCATTTTATCCAGGTGCCGACGCATTGACTTCCAGGCACTTGCAGACCACGAAATCAAAAAGATTTTATGCACACAATACGGGCTTGATCCCGAAACCGCCCACATTATCAGTGGAACGGCCGGAAGCGACCTGGACCAGGCCCTGCGTCTTTCAGGACTGGACAAAAAAGGGAGCGCGCCTGACTGGAAAATGCTGCGGCCATGGTTAATCAAAGAAATATGCCGATTTTTGGCAGCGCCACAGCATCAAAATGCCTTTAAATGCCTTGATTTATCCAGGCTGCTGTCGGCCCGCCCGGAATATATTCATGATGCCATGGCAGTACTCCGAACCGTATTCAGAGACTTTTGCATATTAAAATACATGCCGAATAAAATAGTTAACCTTGATTTTTTAAGTGTATTTAAAGATATTAGTATGACGCATTCATACTCCCGGATGTTAACATGGATGACACTGTTTCATGAGACGGAAAAAAGACTGGAATCCAACAGCGGCACAAGACTGACCCTTGACCGTTTCTTCCTTTCCTTAGTCTTTATTTGAATAACAGCCATGGACTGACTTGGTCCATCAACACCCAGGCGCAACCCACAATGAAACATGAAAGTAATTCAATAAGTTATTTTGACTTTCATATAAAAGAGGCCAATTTTTATGGTAAACGTTGCCGGCGTTAAATTTAAAACCGCAGGTAAAATATACGATTTCAACAGCCAAGCCCTGGTCGTGAACTTAGAGGACCGGGTGATTGTTGAAACGGAACAGGGGTTAGGGTTCGGCATCGTTGCCATCCCTTCCCGGGAAAAGGACAAAGACGAAAAGTCCTTGAAAAATATTGTCAGACTGGCCACCCAGGAGGATTTCAGCCGGCGCAAGGAACTTGAATCACTGGAACGGCAGGCCCATGAATACTGCGTTAAGTGCATAAAAGACCTGGACCTTTTAATGAACCTGTTCAGTGTGGAGAGTACCTTTGACAGAAACAAACTGACATTTTTTTATACGGCGGACGGCAGAATTGATTTCAGGGAACTGATTAAACTTCTGGTAAAGGAATTCTCCATCCGTATTGAAATGCGCCAGGTCGGTATCCGAAATCAGTCCAAGCATGTGGGCGGTGTGGGGAAGTGCGGCAGGGAACTGTGCTGTTCATCTTTTATGCATAGCTTTGATCCGGTGTCCATAAAAATGGCAAAAGAACAGGGGCTAAGCCTGAATCCCACTAAAATTTCCGGGGTATGCGGCCGACTGATGTGCTGTTTAACCTTTGAAAATGAGACCTACCGCCACTATAAGAAAAAAATGCCGAAACTGGGCAAAATCATTACAGTTGAAGATGTCAAAGGCAAGATCGTCCGCCAGAATGTTCTCAGACAAAGTGTCACCGTCAGGCTTGATGACCGCACGGAAAAGGAAATATTTCTGTCACAACTGAAAAAAGAAACCACAGGAAACCCATCTCAATGACTTGTCAATACTATACCACACCCATTTACTATGTGAATGCCAAACCCCATCTCGGCCATGCCTATACCTCCATTGCAGCAGATGTAGCCACCCGTTTTAAAAAAATGGAAGGTGCAGACACCTTTTTTTTAACAGGAACGGATGAACACGGGGATAAAATCGTTCAGGCTGCTGAAAAGGAAAACACCACGCCCAAGGCTTACGCAGATAAAATCAGCAAACTATTTCAGGATGTTCTGCCCCTGCTCAATATAGAAAACAACCACTTTATCCGGACAACTGATCCTGGACATATTGAGGTGGTAAAATCTGTCCTGGCAACGATTTACGACAAAGGAGACATCTATTTTTCAAGTTATGAGGGCATTTATTGTTTCGGGTGTGAAAGATTCTACCAAGAGCGGGAGCTTGTGGACGGCAAGTGCCCGGACCACGGTACTGTGCCGGAAACCATCAAGGAATCAAACTATTTCTTTAAAATGAGCAAGTATCAGGACTGGCTCATTGAGCACATCGAAACCCACCCGGACTTTATCCGGCCCGAACAGTACAGAAAGGAACTTCTCTCATTTCTTAAGGAACCTTTGGAAGACCTGTGCATCTCCCGGCCGAAAACCCGTCTGACCTGGGGTATCACCCTGCCCTTTGATGAAGATTATGTCACCTATGTATGGTTTGACGCCCTGGTCAATTACATCACGGCCCTTGGATACCCTGACGGGGATAGGTTTAAAAAGTTCTGGCCCACCACCCGGCATTTTGTGGCCAAGGACATTATCAAACCCCACGGAATTTACTGGCCCATCATGCTTAAGGCAGCCGGCATTGACATATACAACGGACTTAATGTCCATGGGTTCTGGAATGTTCAGGGCTCTAAAATGTCAAAAAGCATCGGCAATGTCACCGACCCTGTTGAGGTAACAGGCCGGTTCGGCGTGGATGCGTTCAGATATTTTCTTATGCGGGAAATGGTATTTGGCCTGGACGCCAATTTCACCGAAGATGTTATTGTGGCAAGGATCAACTCAGACCTTGCCAATGACCTGGGCAATCTGTTCTCCCGGGTGCTGTCCATGAACTACAAATATTTCAAGGGCAGCATCCAGGGCCCGGCTGCAGATTCAGACAAAGACTTAAGCCTTGAACCCGAAGCCACAGCAGCCTTGGAAGCGTACACAAAAGCCATGGCAGAGTGCCGGTTTCACAAGGCCCTTGCAAGTGTATGGGAACTGGTGTCAGCCATGAATAAATACATTGTTGCCAACGAACCCTGGGCCCTGGCCAAAGATCCGGCACGCACAGGCGACCTTGGTACGGTGTTGTACGAACTTCTGGAGGGTATTCGCTTTGTGGCAGGTCTGATCTGGCCGGTCATGCCGGAAACCAGCGGTAAAATCATTGCCGCCCTTGGCCTTGAGCTGCCTGAAAAAGGTTTTTTTAACCTTGATGCCATCCGGCCCTGGGGGCAGATACCCCGCGGCATTAGTCTGGCAAAGCCTCAGATTCTTTTTCCCCGGGTGGACGTTGAAAAGAAAGCGGTTGAACCACCGGCAGCCAAACCGCTCAAACCGGCATTAAAAGAAGAAATCACCATTGATGATTTTTCCAAAATAGATTTAAGAGCCGGCAAAATTCTGTCTGCCGAACGGATTGAAAAATCGGACAAACTACTTAAACTTCAAGTGAACCTAGGCACCCAGACCCGGCAAATCGTGGCAGGCATCGGCAAATCCTACACCCCCGAAGACGTGGTAGGCAAAGAAGTCATTGTCGTGGCCAACCTGAAACCCGTAAAACTTATGGGAGAACTGTCCGAAGGCATGGTGCTTGCGGCAAGTGTGAAGAAAAACCTTGTTCTTTCCGGATTTAACGGCAGTCCGAAGCCCGGCTGCCCGATTAAATAGTCTTTGAACGAAAAGTCACCCATCTGCGGCGTTGCAGAAAAATTTGCAATCCTCACAACCACGAGGTTGCTCCGGTTACAAATTTTTCCGCGCCTTGCATCTGGGCAACTTTTCGTACAAACACGAGTTTTTGTTCAGGCATTAATTAATATTTTGGGACACGATTTTGTATTCTATTAAAACAGAACGTTCCTGGCGCGAGCTTCAGGTAGACTATATCCAGCAGAAAAAAAGACAGACCACGGCTGTCCGTATACGCCAAA